>JAQTVP010000050.1 GCA_028707015.1 Dehalococcoidales bacterium
TTTCTACCTTTTGGATTAAAACCTTATAGTAAACTATTATATATTAAGAATATTAAGAGATAAGAGCTTTAGTGTAGAAATTATTGATATTTTTGTCAAGTATCTTTCCGGATAATATTTTCTAAGCAATAAGTAAAATAACTAACTTGTACAATGAATAAATATTTACATACTGTAGATGATTTTGTAGTTCTAACCCATGCGTCTTAATACCGGAAAATATTTTTTACCAGTATATATCTATACTATTAACAATACCCATTGTTTCCCAACCGCCTGTCGCTGATTTACTTGTCAGTTCGTAGAACCAATATTCGGGAGAAAAAGCCTTATTAATGCTTATTGCTCCATATTCCTTTCCGTTTGCCACATAGGCTATTTTATCCCAGTCATCGGTATACTGATATGTCTGTTCCAGTGCTGGTCCGGTGCAATCCACATAAACTAATCCTCTGTCCGAGGTTGTAAATGCATTTAAAGCATGACCAATTTCCCTGTCTGCAAAAAAGATAGCTACGAATGCAGATTTAATTCCAGCAGTCTCAGCATTATTGTGAAGCATCTCAGTAAAGTTACTGCAGTTGAAGGAGTTATCCCAGTAAATGTGATCATCTGTTGGGTCGGTAAGCAGGAATGTATTCAACTCCTGCCAGGTAGGATTTGTAGCGTAAGTTTGATTATTGAGATTAATATTATTTGCTGATCTTGGTTTTGTATATGGAGGGGCAGTGTTAGAAGAAACAGTAGCGCCAAAAGTTTCTTTATAAAGATCAAGAACTGCCTCTTTATTTTCCAGCTCTGTTTTGGTTGAATCAAGGTCTTGCTGAACAGATGCGAGCGTTTTTTCGGTGAAGTTAAGCTGTACTAGCGTTGTTGCCAGTGTCTGTTTAGTAGATTCGAGATCTACTTGTGTGGTTGCCAATGTCTCTTGTAAGGAGCTGAGTTCTAATTGTATTGATGTAAGGGTATTTTGAACAGATTTTAATTCATTGTCTAAAATATTCCTTTCTCTGGTAATGATAACTGAATAAGCAATGGTTATTATTAAAATAATACTTAAACTGATTAAAGAAGCTTTAGGAATTCGAGTCCAAAAAGAATTACTATTAGTTTTATTTGAACGTGTTTCCCTGGCGTTATAATAAGCTTGGCTTGGTGTTTGTCCACTTTGCATTAAGGTTTTCCAGCGGCGCATACGTTCATTTAATTCGTTGCGTTTTTCATGATTTGTTATTGCCCATTCTTTGCGGTATATTTCCCAGACATTACGCTCAAAATTTGTCTCTTTATCCGGTGATTCCATTCCAGCCCCCTCATGCATTTAGCAGATAATGCATGTTGTTAGTTATTCATTATGGTAAAAGGAATTATTTAGAATTGTCAAAAAATATATCAAACTGTTTTATATATACTTGGCTTTATTTAGTAAATTAGTTTAACTCTTAATCTTGGCGTCTATTTTGTATTATTGACATTATATTAATAATCAGTTCTAATACTTACTATTAAATAATAAGTTTGATATTTTAAAAGGGGAATATAATTGAATAATAGCTAAAAAAGGGTAACTTTACTACTGAAAAAATGTAAAGGAAGGGGAAATAATGATAACTATATTCCATTTGCCAACAAAGATTATCTTTGGTTCCGGGAGCATTGCTTCCCTGGGAGAAGAAGCCCAAAAGCTAGGTAAAAAAGCGATAATTGTTACTTATCCGGATATTAAAAAAGTAGGGATACTAATCAAGATTGTTGATGGCCTGAAGGCAAAAAAAGTTTATAGCGTGGTTTTTGACGAGGTGGAGCCTAATCCGCATAGCACAACAGTAGATAAAGGGGCTGAAATAGTCCGCAGAGAGCAAATTGACCTGATAATTGGCTTAGGTGGAGGTAGTGCTATGGATGCGGCTAAGGGGATAGCTTTAGCTAGTAGCAGTACAGAGTCAATCTGGCAATACTGGGGAGTTACTATTGAGCCTAAAGGTCCGGTAAGGCCGATTATTCAGGTACCGACTATGGCTGGTACTGGTTCTGAGGCGAATCCTTCAATGGTAATTACTAACTGGGAAAAGCATGAGAAAGTTGGTTTGGGGCATCCTTCATTATTTGCCCAGGTTTCTATTGTTGACCCTGAGGTAACGCTTTCTGTACCCAAAAGGCAAACAGCAGCGGGAGGTGTGGATATATTTTCTCATTTAGTAGAATATTACCTTATGCCGGAATCACCTCTTCCTCTTAATGATGGTATCAGGGAGGCATTATTAAGAGTGGTGGTTAAATATCTGCCGAGGGTATTAGCGAAATTAGATGATATTGAAGCGCGCACTCAACTTTCTTGGGCAAGTACTATTGCTATGTCGCAATTGGCCAGATTAGGTGGGACTGCCGGGGCGATGAGTTGCCATGGCCTTGAACACGCACTAAGTGGCTATTATGATGTTACCCATGGTGTAGGTTTAGCAACTCTCCTTCCCGTATGGATGAGGAATATTCTTCCAGTAAGGAAGGAAAGGCTTGATTTACTGGGTAAAAATGTTTTTGGCAAGACGGATGGAATAAAAGCTACCGAAGAGTGGCTGGAAGAAGTAGGGATGAGCTTTAAGCTACGAGATTTTGGGTTTAAGCTGGAACATGCTGAGGAAGTAGCAGAGAATGCATTAAGGACATCCAGGGGAATAGCTCAGCACCCAATAAAGCTGGAAGTAGAAACTGTAGCACAAATTTATAAGGATGCCTATTAATAGTAGTAATTTTAGATAGCATGTCTTTGACATTCAGGCTGTAAATTATTATAATTTCAATCATAAGCTGGGGAATCGTCTAGCGGTAGGACAGCGGATTCTGGATCCGTCAACGTAGGTTCGAGTCCTACTTCCCCAGCCAGATAAGGTAATATGATTACCTTAGTCATTTCTTGGTTCAGTTACCTTTTTACACTGAAGAAGATGTGAGAAACTGCTCCCTCCGTTTCAATCGTACAGATGTCTTTCTTCATTTTTCTTTATGATTGAATAGTATTCCTTATCTATATCTATCCCCTTTTCTCTTAACACTCGCTCTGTCATTTCAATAGCGTGAAGCAGATCCAGAAATTGATTCAGCCAAGCCTGGTAATCTTCTGGTGACTTTTCAAAGGCGTTGGCGTATTCGGAAAATTCCTCTGATACCTTGATAAACTGGTATTGCGGATCAAATTGACCCCTGATACGAGGGAATTTAAAGATTGTTTTTATCCTGCCAAAATGGCGCTGAAAAATATATTTATCTACATACCAGAAAATACAGGCCAGGATGAATTGATTTAGCAGAAAGGCGGGAATGGTAAGAATACCAAGCTTGTCGGCAAAGAGATATTGGACCAAAGCTCCTGCAATCCCAGATAATAAGATCCAGCGTCCGAAGACGTAAACGAACCATTCTTTAGAAAACATATTTCCCTCCAAATAGCGCTTAAATGAGTTTCACTGCTAGTAAACTTCTCTTGCTGGTACACAGTACCTCGTTTTGTAAATTATAGCAATACTCATTTATGCCTAATAACTAATAACTTGATAGCATAAAAACATTAAGTTGGTTGTTTGAGGTTCCTAGTTGTTTGACGAACATCCCGTGATATAGTAAGCTCATATTTCTGATTGTAAATAGGATGCGAGCAGTGCCTATAGCAGGGTAAATTTCCTTTTTTTTCAATAAAAAATTCCAGGAGGTTAAGAGCGACGGTGTATTATAAAATTGATGAGCTGGCTAAAAGAGTAGAGCAGGGAAAAAGCGACTTATCACTGCAGAGTATCAATGGTGATTACCTGAAAATACAATATTTTGACCACGAAGTAGACTGGCATAGTGAAAACCGTGATGAATTCTTTATATGCCTTAATGGGATAGCTAATTTTTCTATAGAAGATATAGATTACACTCTGATAAAAGGAAACATGATAATTATTGAAGCAGGGAAAAGGCACAGGGCTAGTTCTGGGGGTTCAATTCTGCTCTCCATCGAACCGCATGAGCGAGGACGCTGATTTTGATAAAAATTTTCATTATCTTCGGCTCTTTTGTACTTCTGCTGCTATAATACTTTATGTCTGGAATAAAGTGGTATTTATAAACGGGAGGTGAAAGTCATAGAAGGTTATGTTGCGTTTTTTGATATGTTGGGATTTTCCGAACTGGTGCGAGAGGGTTCGTTCTCCGAGAATTTCAATAAATATTCAGAAATTCTCAGTAATGCTGTCGAGATAAATAAAGATGGTCTGCAGTATGTTACCTTTTCTGACAGCGTAGTTATCAATACCAAGAACAAAGGCAAAGAGCAACTACAGTATCTTATCCGGGCAGTTGCAGATATAAGCTTTCGCTTTCTTACTGAGCTGGACATTCCCATTTGCGGAAGCATCTCAATTGGACAATTTGATAGGCACGAGCATAAAGATGGTAATGTAATTATTGCAGGACGTACGATTATTGATGCATACCAATATGAACAGAAGCAGGACTGGGTAGGAGTGATGCTGTCCCCTAAAGTTGTTCGGGATAAACCTGATTTGAGAAAATGCTGCCAACTACCAAAGCTAAATAGCCGCGAAGATGGTGAAAAACTCCGTAAATGCCTTCCTGTATGGCCGTTTATCCTTTAACACTATAATCAAATTCCCTTTCGTAATCAGAACAATGATTTCGAAAACCCTATTTATAAAGGCCATGTTATCGTGCCGCAGCATTATGGCTGTCAGCAGCCAGAAGAAGTAATTGCTGACTTGGGCAAGTATGAGGAAAAACTTAAGGAACTGATGTTATTCGCGCCAGAACCATCTTCGCAGTTAAAGTACCAATACACTATAAACTGGATAGATTATGTGAGCCAAAAATTTGATAATGTGTTTGTGTATAATCCTTTTTGGCGGGACAGCGGTAAAGTCAAATAGTTTACTCTGGAGTTTACATAAATTGATAAACAAAGCTTAATGTATTGAACTTTTAATCGGTACACAAAATATAGGAGTATAATCATGGATTATCAAAGAATGACAGCACCTTGCGGATTAGATTGTTTTAATTGTCAGATGTTTCTTGCCAGCGAGAATGATGAACTGAGATTAAAAATTTCCCAGAAATCAGGTATTTCGTTTGCTCAGGCGATATGTCAGGGATGCCGTGATGAGGGCGGGTCACCGGATTTTCTTAAAAGAACTGAGCCTTGTAGTGTTTACCAGTGCATTACTCAAAAAGATTTAGACTTTTGTTCCAAGTGTTCGGACTTCCCCTGTGACTATTTACAGCCCTATGCAGACAGAGCATCCGAAGTGCCGCATAATACCAAAGTTTTTAATCTGTGTTTAATAAAGAAGATGGGATTGGAAGCATGGGCAAAAACAAAAGCTAAAAATGTGAAGCATGCATATTTCAGTGAAAAGTTCAGACTATAACAGGGTGCATACGATAGTTGATGTTATATCCTTATCGTCTCTGGGGTGATTTATTTGGGTGAAGTTTTTAATACTAATCAACTGGAATGGATACCGATCAGACCGGACATAGCGAGTGGTGTTTTTGGTAAAACGTTACTTGCGGATGATATTAAGCTAGTGCTGACGCGTGTTATTGCCGGGGGCAGATTTAATATGCACCGGGATAAATACGGGCATTTGTTCTACTTCCTGAGCGGTGAGGGATTAGTGTGGGTGGAGGATAAGCAACTTAAAATAAAACCTGGTTTAGTGGTCCAGATAACCGCTGGTAAACTGCATGCTTATGAAAACACAGGTAACCAAAATTTAATGCTAATCTCTGTCAACTTGGCAGTACGGCAATAACAGTCTGTAAAATACTCTGAATTAGATTTTAACTGTTCTCTCATATGTTATTAAGAAGGGCTGTATTTATTATTTCTGGTTTACATAATTAAGGAAAGCTCGTATTATCATACTGAATTTAGGATCATGAGTGACAGTCTGATGGTTTTTACCCTCAATTTGGAAGTGACAACCCTGGGGAACCATCATGGCAAATTTGGCTTTATCGCCGGGAGGGGTGTCATTATTTGCCGAGATAGTCATGAGTGGCACAGAAATATCCCGAAATTTTTCAAGCAGTGCTTCTTTTGTAAGGGACCGTGAAACACTATCATTATTATTATTCATTAAAACAGCAGCCAGTGCCTTCAGGTCTCCGTCTTCTGATGTAGCGTAATTCCGGAACTTACGACCAATTGGGTCGGTTATGGTTTCTGGATTGTCAGTAAGAAATGCTTCTATCATTTTATCACGGTCAAATCTGCGATTAGGTGGTTTTATGTTTGTATTTAGGCAAGCAGGCGGGGTAAATCCACCAAGAATAATTGACTTGAATCGTTCCGGGTAGGTTTGTAGTAAATCCAGAGAGATGCGCGAACCCATAGAATAGCCGATAAGATTTATCTTTTTAATATCTAAATAGTCTAAGAGATAAATAATATCATCGAGCATCTTGTCTCCATACATTATAGGATCGTAAAATTTCTCGCTTTTTCCATGTCCTCGACAATCAATCATGATTACTTGATTTTCATCTTTCAGGGCATTGGTGACTCCTGTGCGTTGCCAGTTAGCTTTCATATTAGAGGAAAAACCGTGGATTAGAATAACTTCTGATCCACTTCCTTCAATTTCATAATAAATATTGACGCCGTTATTATTACAGAATGGCATAAGGGCTCTCCTTTCTTTTTGTGATATTCTAGTTTGGTATAAAATGATAATCATGTCAATACTGGCCGAGTGCTTTGGTATATAAATATTAAGTGCTATTCTACTAACTACTATTAAGGGTTGACATACCCTTAATAGTAGCATAATTACTTTCACCACCGTATTAGCTGGTGGTGAAAGGAGGGAAATTGTGTTGGCATAATTTTTGCTCCTAGCCGAGCCCGTGTTGAGTAGAATGTAGGCAACTACATTCCCGAATCCATCCGATTGAAGTAGGGTTATAAACCGTTTTCTACGGAGACTGGCTGGATCTTGGACAACCTTGTGTACGGCTATTTGGGAAAAAATGCACAATTGCACTACTGCTATGCCATGGTCATAGGCACCCCTTGGGGCTCTTAGCGGTTTAGCTGGCTCAGCTAGTTGGGAAATTAGTCCCCAGCGAATGGGGTGGGGGAAATTTGATTACCGTACCGCGGTTGGTGACTAAGTCTACTCCACACCGTCACACTCCTCTCCGCATGAAGTATATGATCCCGTATTAATTGATAGTTTATTATTGATTTGTTACTAAAATGAAAAGGTAATAATAAAAAATATTTCTAGCAAAAATAATACTAGACATTATAAAAACATTGTGCTAAGCTAACCGAACTACTTTAAAAAAATATCCTAGTGCATATTTGCTTTCTTTAGATAAAAACAACAAAAAGTGAATTAGATTTAGCGTGGTTAAACTAAAGGATTAATGGATAAAAATTAAACAATAATCAAATATAAAATCAGGAATTGTTTAATGTCAGGATATTATGTGGCGGAATGGTGGATAGTGGACCTTTAGAGTAGTATGAAACTTTTTGAATATGAAGCTAAAGATATTTTCCTTGGGTATGGGATAGCTGTTCCTGAAGGGAATATAGCTAATAATTCAAACGAAGCTGAAGCAATAGCAAGAGAAATAAACAGACCTGTTGTATTAAAATCACAGATTTTGGTTTCGGGTAGGGGTAAGGGCGGAGGAATAATATTCGCTGACAGCATTACTGAAAGTGAAAAAGAAGCATCTAAACTAATCGGCACTCTTATTAAAGGAATCATTGTAGATAGACTGTTAGTCGAAGAAAAACTTGATATTGCAGAACAATATTATGCCTCAGTAATCATAGACAGAAAAGCCAAAAAGTATGTTATATTAGCCTCTACAAGCGGGGGAGTTGATATTGAAGAAATAGCTAAAATTTCCCCAGAGAAGATAGTACGTTACTGGGTTCATCCTGCTGATGGATTTAGTAAACAAGCTGCCGAATCGATGTTATCCCAATTTTCGAATTTAAGTCACGATGATATCACTAAATTTGCTTCCATAATCCATACTTTATATAAGGTTACTATGGATTATGATGCCGAATTGGTTGAGATAAATCCATTAGTAAAAACGGCTTCCGGTAAATTCATAGCTGCTGACGCAAGAATAATAGTGGATGATAATGCTATTTTTCGACATCCTGAATTTAGTAGTAGAGATATGGTAAGAAGTGATGATACTCCTCTGGAAGCCGAAGCTAGGAAGCAAGGGATTTCCTATGTAGATCTATCTGGAGATATCGGAATTATTGGTAATGGTGCTGGTTTAGTAATGGCGACACTGGATCTAGTTAATTATTTTGGTGGTAAACCAGCAAACTTTTTAGATGTTGGTGGTGGAGCTAAACCTGAAGTTATTAAAAAAGGACTGAAGCTGGTAATGTCAAAACCTGAGGTCAAGGGCGTTCTGGTAAATTGCCTGGGCGGAATAACAAGATGTGGCATAGTTGCACAAGGGATTATTGAGGCACTCCAAGAGGCTTGTGAAAAAAAACCGATTATAGTAAGGATGATTGGTACCGATGAAAAAGAAGGAATCCAATTATTAAACGAAGCTGGAGTACCTGTTTACCCAACTTTAGAGGAAGCTGCAGAGGAAATTTTAAAACGAACGTGAGGCAGTAACTTGGGTATTATATTAAGTGAAAAACCGAAAGTTATAGTACAAGGAATAACCGGAAATACAGGAAGATTCCATACAGCATTAATGTTACAATATGGTACAAATATAGTTGCTGGGGTAACTCCAGGTAGAGGCGGAGAAGAGGTTGAAGGAATACCTGTTTTTAATACTGTATCAGAAGCATCCGGTAAATTTAATTCCGATACGTCAATTATGTTTGTCCCCGCAAATACTGCTAAGGATGCTGTTTTTGAGGCTATTAGTGCTGGTATAAAGATACTGGTAATTATTACCGAAGGTATCCCTCAAAAAGATGCTATCCAGTTTATTAACAAAGCTAATGATATTGGGGATATTATAATTATAGGGCCTAATTCTCCCGGTTTAATAGCTCCTCCGCATAAAATAAATATTGGAATTATGCCAGACCATATTTTTAATCGTGGTAACGTTGGTATTGTCTTCAGAAGTGGTACTTTAACCTATGAAATTGCTTGGCACATAACTAATAAAGGTTTGGGCCAAAGTACCTGTGTGGGTATTGGGGGAGATGCTATTGTTGGCTTAGATTATATTAAAATCCTTAAAATGTTTAAAGCTGATGAGGAAACAAAGAAGGTGGTTTTACTAGGCGAAATAGGTGGTAACGCAGAGGAATTGGTAGCTCAATATATCAGCGAAACAAACTATCCCAAACCAGTGGTGGCTTATATCGCTGGTAGATCAGCTCCTTCAGGGAAACGTATGGGGCATGCCGGTGCAATAATAATGGGTAATACTGGAACAGCAGAATCAAAAATTAATGCATTTACTGCTGCTGGTGTGCCAGAAGCCGAAAAACCTAGTGATGTAGTAAAACTACTGGAAATATGAATAAAGGAGAGATTAATGTCTCAAAAAGTAACTAAAGAGGAACTTCTCGCTAAAGCGCGTAAACCAGCAGATGATGCTATGAAAATGCATCCGTTTTATCGAGGGAAAATGCAGACAATTCCCAGGTGCGCAGTTCGGGACTTTACTGATTTTGCTATTTGGTATACTCCTGGCGTGGCGGAACCATGCAGAGCTATACAGGCTGATAAAGAAAAGGTATATGAATATACCAATAAATGGAATACTGTAGCTGTAGTATCTGATGGTACCAGAGTCTTGGGTTTAGGGGATATTGGTCCTGAAGCTGCTATG
>JAQTVP010000258.1 GCA_028707015.1 Dehalococcoidales bacterium
TCGCTTTCTGATTTGCCAGCGCACTGCAGCACTGGCTACATCAGCCCCTGCCACCATACGTTCTAACTCAGGTGCTACTACCACAAATGTATTGCCTTCTTTATGTACCTGAGGTTTATTAGCCTTAGACTGCGGGTAAAAAACTTTCATTGGCATTTTTTCCGTAATCCTTTCTTCACTGTTAACTGTTTTCAACATCTTTAACGCTTCAGCCATAAGTTCAGTAACACCTTCTCCAGTTACTGCCGAAATAAAAATTGGTTTAATGCCGACACTGCTGAATTCATTTTTTATCTCTGCTAACCGTAACCGTACTTGAGGTAAATCTATTTTATTTACTACGGTAAGCTGTTGCTTCTGAGTCAGCGCTGCATCGAATAAGCTAAGTTCAGAATTTACCCTTATCATATCTTCTACCGGCAGCGTAGAACTGCCATCTATCAAATGAATAAGTACTTTGGTACGAACAATATGCTGCAGAAAATCGTGACCCAGACCTTTCCCAAGATGAGCACCATCTATTAAACCAGGGATCTCAGCTAATACAAAGCTTT
Source organism: Dehalococcoidales bacterium (assembly GCA_028707015.1). Taxonomy (GTDB): domain Bacteria; phylum Chloroflexota; class Dehalococcoidia; order Dehalococcoidales; family JAQTVP01; genus JAQTVP01. The sequence goes on from JAQTVP010000258.1 coordinate 555, forward strand.
CTTGATCAACTTTAATTGTACCTAGAATGGGTTCACGTGTAGTAAAAGAATAACTAGCTATTTTGGGATTAGCCGCTGAAACTACTGCCAGCAAACTGGACTTACCGACATTAGGATAACCAATAATCCCCACATCCGCAATAAGCCTCATTTCTAATATTATTTGCTTTTCTTCACCAAGGTCTCCTCGCTGTGCCAATTCTGGAGCCTGATTTGTTGACGAAACAAAATGTACATTACCTAAACCACCCTTACCCCCCTTTGCCACTACTGATTTTTGATTTGAAACCTCCAAATCAGCTATAAATGTTCCACTATCAAGCTGTGTCTTATAAAGAACAACTGTTCCTAAAGGAACATTTAATATCAGGTTGTCTCCCTTCTTGCCATGCTTTCTGTTACCACTTCCATCTTTACCATTCATTGCTTTATATACTCTTTTTCGACTTAGCACCCTGAGATTATCAATACCAGGATCAGCTCTGATAATTACGTCACCCCCATCACCACCATCACCACCATCAGGACCGCCGAAGGGAATGAACTTTTCCCGTCTAAAACTCACTACTCCTGAACCACCATTACCTGCTTTTACAATTATCTCTGTTTTATCAATCACTAGACAAAATCCTTTTAATGCATAAATTTATTAAGTATTAGTAATTATAACCTAATAGTAAAGTAAGTATATAGATATTAACCTTAATAATATGTCCTTTTCTAGCTGTTAGTATAGGTTAAACCTGTGTTTGGCTTGTCGGGCAATGTAAATTACTTGAATCTTATGATAAAAAACGGGTACTTGTGCAAAAATTATACTGTTTTAACCTAACAGCAGGGTTTTTACTAAGGAGGGGAATTAAAAAGTTATTAGTTATTTATCGCTTTTTGCTTGGGTGTAGTTGCTGTTGGATATCTAATAGTCTGCGTTTCAATAGGGGATTGGTTTCAATACCGTTAGTAATTTTTTCATAAGCGTGTCTTACCGTTGAGGGGTTTCTGCCGCCAAGCTCTTTACCAATTTGCACCAGGGAGTAATCTGTTTCCTGTTTTAGAAGATACATTGCGACCTGCCGGGCTAAAGCTGTTTTTTTATCTCTTTTCCGACCTTTTAGCTCTACTGTAGATAAATTGAAGTTATTAGCGACGGCTTCTGTTACTAAAGTAAAGTTAGGCGTGTTATTTCTAGAGGTTTTAGCTGAGATATCCTCAAGGGCTTGGGCAGCTAACTCGGGAGTAATTAAGGTTCTTAAAAGTTGAGAGTATGCAATGATTCTGTTGAGACTACCTTCTAACTCTCTTACGTTATGCTTAATTTGGTTGGCAATAAATTCAAGTACATCCAGAGTGATATTTACCCCTGCTTCATTAGCTTTGGATTGTAGAATAGCCAGGCGTGTTTCAAAATCCGGTGGCTGGATATCCGTAATTAATCCCCATTCAAATCGGGAACGCAACCGTTCTTCTAGGTGAGGCATTGCGCTTGGGGGGCGGTCACTGGTGATAGTTATCTGGCGGTTCGAGTCATGTAGTGTATTAAAGGTATGGAAAAAGCACTCCTCTGTTTGTTCCTTGCCGCTGATAAAGTGGATATCATCAATTAGCAGCATATCAACACTTCTATATTTATTATGGAATTCTTCCGTCTCCCTGTTTCTTATGGACCTGATAAATTCATTGGTAAACTGCTCGCCACTAACATATAGTACTTTAATATTGTTCGCAGAAGCCATATGACCAATGGCATGCAGTAAATGTGTTTTTCCTAATCCTGCCCCACCACACATGAATAGTGGATTATAGCTATGACCCGGATTTTCGGCGACCGCCAAAGCACCAGCATGGGCAAGACGATTACAGCTGCTTACAATGAAGGAATCAAAGGAATATTTGGGATTAAACCTTGAGGCGGTTATTTGCGTGGTTAAAGAAGTCGCTTCTTGATATTTATAGCTTTTTACTGTGTTTTGTTCTGTACCGTTGATGGAGAAAG
>JAQTVP010000259.1 GCA_028707015.1 Dehalococcoidales bacterium
CCCGTCAACATTTCTGATATTTCATTAGATCCTTCTTCTTGAGTGAGAATTTCTTTCTCTGGTTTGATTAAAGGCTTTAATGTTAAGGTGCTGTTTTTTGAACAGTATTTAACATAAAGTTCAAGTATTTTCATTTGGTCGTCTGTTAACTGCATATAATCACCACCGGCTAAATAAGCGAGGAGTCTAATAAATTTTATGTGGCGAGCGAAAGAGAGTTATTTATTCAACAAAATATATATTTATTAATAGAAGATATAGAATAATAAGAACGATCATTAATGTATAGATATATATTTTATGAAAACAGTACTGTTGATAGGAGCAGCGTCTTTTGGACGTTAATGGTCGAGGATGAACGCACTGTTAATGAGTATACGCTGTATCAGGATTTTGGAAAACTTATTGCTAAGCACAAGCAGTTGAATAGCAAAGATCATTTGAAAGTTAGGCACTCGTTTGATGGGCTGTATGTAAGGACTGTTCTCGACGAGGGGGATTGTGATTATTTATCTAAAAACCCTACGGTAATTTTGTTTGATGGTAAATTTTTAAAAGGGAAGGTTAAATTACCTTCCGATAATAGTAAATTACAATGGAGTATAGTGGTGCAGTAACCTATGAGCAAAGAGACGCCAGAAGTATCATCTAATGGAGCGTTGCACGATAGCATTAAAGAGAAATTGAAAGATTTGCGTATAGATGTGAGAGATACTGATATTATTATCTCTTTCAGAGATCATACGGCATTTGATATCGATAGTTTTAGAACGAAACCATTGCGAGGCAATGATGGCGTATCTGCTATTATAGGGTGCGAGAAGGATGGGTGGAACGCCGGGTTCTGCAAAACAGGAATGAAAGTGCAGGGTTACAAGTTCAGTAAAGACCATTGGAATCAAGAACGAGCCAACTCGTGGGTCGAATCTCACGTTAAGAACATGAGCGAGATGAACATCGACCATATCAATTTAGGCGCGTTATACGACCAGCTTATCCCATGCGATTGCAGAGGGGAGAAAGCGGTAAAGGATAATAGTGTTGGTCTTCCTATTAGTGGTGTCGCTTTGAAAGTTCCGAAGTTGAAATGGATTACTCCGTCTTCTGTTCCAACGATGCTCTCTAAGAACAAGTCAGACTACGCAGATCCTACCAACTTATCCTTTTTAATTAATAGTAAAAGGAACGTTGACTTATCCATGCAATTGTTTTCAGACCAGCAATATAGCAGCACTTACGATACCGAAGAAAAGGCTTTCATTTGGAATAGGATAGTAACGGCTGCTGTTAAAGAGGGTATGAAATACAAGTATGACAGCAGCAACATTCTCGACCAACTATTACCCGAAGCTACAGTGAAAGGTCTTATCGAAGAGCGAACAAAAGATCACTCCGGAGAGCATATCGTTGATTTTAACGCAAGGCTCAACTTTGACGGATTCAAATTTAAGGGAATAGCTTTTGCTGAAGGCTACTGGAATGGTGTTTATTATGACAGAGATGTTGTAAAAAGTATTTTTGACGCCATAGATATAGCGCCGGTAGTCGTAGAACACGGAAGAACAAATACCTTTTTAAATAGGGGAGTAGCTAAGATAAATAAGAAGCATTGGATCGAAGAACTCGCGGCAATAGCGGTTGAGGGTGAAATCACTGACGAAGATGCAAAATACTATTCAAAGCAAGGTCTTTTCAAAGGATTATCACCTAGACTTAAAGAGTTTGAAGAAGTTGACGATGGAGTTATTCACGCTAGAAAAGCCGAAATCGTTCATCTCTCTTTGGTTGAAACTCCAGCTTGCTCGATTTGCTACATTAGTCCAGTGCTCAATTAGGTGATTTTATGACCGAAGAGAAAAAACAGGAAGAAACAAAGCAAGAAGTTGTTGCTAATACCGAAGCAAAGGAAGAGCCTTCGATTTCATCGTTAGTTGCCGAGAAAGCTAAGCTGATGCAAAAAGAGATCGAGGAAATGGAGAAGAAAGCTCAGGAAGCAACGAAAAAGCCGGAGATAAAGACTGAGCGCGAACGCGAGATCATTAATCCAAACGTCTACGTCACAGTGAATATTCCAACGACCAAGGAAGAGAAGCCTCCTGTTGGAGAGGCAAAAGCTGGAAGCCAGCTAGCAGAGGCCGTGATTGGAAAGAAAGAAGAGACTGAAATCACTGAGACTGAACCCGCGAAGACAGAGGGTAAGAAAGAAGAGACGAAGAAGGAAGAGACGACGAAGCAAGAAGAGCAGACTCCGCCCAAGAAAACTACTAAGGAAATAGCTAAAGAGATTATCGAAAAGCAGAAAGATATCATTGGAAGACTAGCTATAGATGACTATCGTAGGTGATAATCATGGCCGAAGGTAGTTTCATCGACTATATTGAAATGAAGCCGGAAGAACACGCTCCTAGCGAGAAACCGCGCAAAGTCGGCATGGCTGTTGCGGTCACTACCGAATACAAATTGTCGGAAGAAGAGATAAAGAAACTCAAGGATGCAGAGCGTGAAGCGGAACGAATGGTTTCCCTGTCTCAAGAAGATTA
>JAQTVP010000260.1 GCA_028707015.1 Dehalococcoidales bacterium
AGCGATGCAATTGTGATTGGATCCACTGAATTCAATCTTTTTCTCAGATACTATTGTGAACACTCCGCTGATATTAGTGCCTCTGAGCTTGACATCGCCCTTAACGTAATACAAACCATCAAGAACTACATCCGAGCCGGAGACCTGAAAGTTTTTAGAGATATAGTGATATTTACCGTCATGTTCGGCAGCTATTGCCTCTGGTCCACCTGGTGTATAGTCTGAAATGTTATATTGAACTGGAAATGGTTTGGGTGAGACTTGAATCGGAGGCTGTGTAAATGTGTTGTTCTTATTTGAGGCAGTGAACTTAGATACATACTCAGTAGTTCCTATTATCATGTTAGAAGAACCGCTCACCTTGATGTCATTGTTTGATTGGACATTACCGTTTACCACATTCTTGCTTCCAGACCAGTCAATTGCAGACTTAGAGTTTATGCTGTTAGCCCATATTGCATATGATATTCCATAACTATATGTAAAATTCTTTGAACCTTCGTCAGTTAATCCACCCTCATCGGTTGCTTTAACATCTACTTTATAATCACCCTCCGAGTAGTTGAACATGTTAAAAGAGCCTTTGTAAATGGCATTAGTTATGTTAATAGCACTATCAAAAGTTAGATTTACAATACTCCCAACAATATTAGGACCTGTAATCTCTGCTGTAACATTGGTTATATCATCGTATCCATTCTTATCGCTAACATTCGCAGTAATTGTAATCATTTTATTCGTGGTTGGATCAGGGTTTATTACCTGCACACCTGGCATAAAAGCATCATCGGGCATGATCTCTATGCTGACTATGCTTGGAGCTGTGTTAAGTATATTCGTGCCTATCGTTACTTCGTTCTTTTCCTGTGCCAAAACGGAAACAGGTGCTGAGCATAGGAATGGAAGTAAGATTGCCAATGCTAATATCCCTATTATTATGCTAATTCCAAGTTTCATGTCTGTTTCTTTATCAATTTTTTTCTTAGTATGAAAATCGATACTATTGCAACTAGTGTTAATCCAGATATTAAAGGAATCAATGACCTAAACTCTGAAATCTTCATACCTCCTGCTTCAGCAGCCTTCACTTCTCCTGTTTCAGCAGATTTTACGCTAGTTGTTATCTGCTCCATCTTCGCCTTCTTACCTTCATAGATCACATCGCCATCTATCAGATAATCACCAGGCTTCTCTGGGCTGAAGTATGCAGTCAATATTTCAGTCTTTCCAACTTCTATTAATGCAGGTTCACTCTCTATTACATCAACAAGTTCGCGGTTGAGCGTAACCTCACCTTTTATCTTTGCCTCTATGGCTGCAACACCGGTATTTTTGAATAAAACTTCGATCTTTGCAGGGTTACCCAAACCCACCTCTTTTGGTGCTTTTACTTCCACTATCTCTCCTTCGCACGTTAATGTTCCCCGCTCCAAAACATCGAACTTGAGATTTCTCTCTGACAATAACGTCCCATCCAGAAGAACACTAACAATCGCAGCGTATTCCTTCGGTTCATTGGCAATCCACTCGGTTGCAATTTCTTTTGCCTCTCCTGGAGCGACCTCGTAAGTCTTTTTGAGAGTTTCTATTGCTCTTCCTCCCTCAGAGATCGCTATGTTTATCTCAGGCTCAGCCATCACATTTCCTGTATTTGAGAACCCGACTGTGAATCTAACAGGCTTTCCTATCTCATTTTTATCAACAAAAATATTGTAAACGTTTCCTGTGAGAACCTGCTCACCAGTTATCTTAATCGAAGTCGGTAATCCTATGGCAGGTAATATCCCAACCACTGCCCCCCCACCAGCAGTAACATTGGTAATGGCTGGCTGAACATAAATGGTGCAATTATAAATTCCGCTTGGTGTGTGTATCGGTGGACTCACAATTGCACTTACCCTTACACTACCCTTAGCAGGCACCCTTACGGGCGGAATTGGATCAAAAGAAAACCATTCTCCTCCATCCCCTTCAGCCCTAACATTATAATACATATCTGCATCTGCATTGTTGAATAGGGTGAATTGTTCCTGTGCAGAACCACCTCTCAAAACATTCTCATAGCTCAAACTTGCTGGCGAAATACCAATGCCTGCAGCATGCACCAATGGTACCAGTGCCATCAGGTATATGCATATCAATCCGATTGATATTTTTTTATACATTTTTCTCTTCTTTGATCTGTAATCTTCTTTGATCTGTAATTTTAATATTAAATCCTTTTACTTTGTATTATAAAGATTTTTTTTGAATAATTATTTACTCCCTTTCCTTATTTTCATCTCTTGTCCAGATTTTTCATTTTTCAATCAACATTTCGTCCCAATTTTGGTTTTTATCTCCTTTATTTTCTCTTCCCCTTTATTTAAAAAATAGAAAAAGACCACAGAGTGGTCTTTTAGATTTTCTATACCGTTCATGCAGCTTTCTGTGCAGCTATTGTGATGCTTCCGGAGTACGTTCCCGGGATCGTCCCCTCTGGAACGCGTATGCCGTAGTCGATGAAACCGGTGCCGTCGAAAGGATCTATACTCA
>JAQTVP010000261.1 GCA_028707015.1 Dehalococcoidales bacterium
CTCGTTAATCAGTACCACCTTTATGAACTGCCTTGTTTCTGCGGGAAACCAGGCCACTTGCACATTAGCATTTAATACAGATGGCGGCGCATTAACATGGACTAAAAATGCAGGGTCCCCAACAGGGACGGTTACGTTTACGGTTATTTGGTTTAGATAGATAAGGAGAAATAATGAATCGAGCATGCTTAACAAAAGACGGTAAGTTAATAGAAATGCAGAGTGGGGGAGACGACCGCGGAGACCTTATGGAAATGCGTCTCAACACTCTCAAACAGAACGCCATCAACGCTGGATATACAGAGGGCGAGATTGAGGTCAGGTGGGTGACTGACGAGGAATGGGCCGCGATTCAGGAAGCAAACAAACCTATTCCTGACCCGAATATCCCGGTTCTTGCCTCCCTTGCCGAGATCGACCTAAAAACCATCCGCTCAATGAGAGAGTGGTTGGCCAGCAAGATGGACGCTCCGCAGTTTACAAAAGACTACGAAGCCCAGGCGGTAGAGATGAGGGGAAAGTTAGTATAAGAATTAACTTTACATATTAATTACCAAGAGAGTATTATTGTTCCAGATGTACAATGCTGAATTGGAGGTTCACCCTCTTGGATATAACTAAATTAATATTTGCCACATGCGGGTTTGCCATATCGGTAATACTTGGGCTGGTAGGATACATATGGGTAAGGGCAGACAAGAAACTGGATAACACAGTTTCAAAAGAAGAGTGTAAGGATAGTCATAAGCAAATGTGTGATACCTTTAAGCATCATGAGCATGACCGGGAAGGTAATGTGAGGATAACCTATGATGATAAATAAAGAAACGAAGATCATCACTATCGTTGCGATTCTGGGGTTACTGCCATTTCTTACATTAGCATTCCTATCCCTTGTCCCACTTAAACCGGCTGAAATATTATCTATTAAAGTAATAAATACAGATAATAAACTATATGCAGGAGAGGTTCTATATTATATACCCGAGATACTCAAATACACAAACAGACCCGCCAGGATAATTAAACAGTTATTAAACGAGAGAGCTATCTACTATACAGCAGTTGATAGTAATCTTCCTATGGGCAAATCAGTAAGAGTGGAATCAATTAAGACAAGTACAGGTGATATGCCTGGGAAGTACTTTCTAAGTTATACTATAGTATATAACTACTTTGGTTTTAGAGATATTATAGTTACAGCACGATCTAATGTATTTGAGATAGTAACCAAGAGATAATTGGGAGGAGCTATGTGGACAGTTATCAGTGGAATATTTGGTGGTGTTCTTAGGCTTGTTCCTGAATTTATTAAGATGTGGAATAAGAAAGAAGATAATAAACAAGAAATACTTGTTATGGAAAAAACGTTCCAGCTAGACAAGCAGCGATCAGAATTACATATTACTGAAATAAGAGAGGAAGGTAAAATTGCACTAGATACTGCTGCGATTAGTTCATTAACAGAGGCCATAAGGGGACAAAATGAGCAATTAACTTACACTGGGAAGCCAATAGTAGATTTCTTTATATCTATTGCAAATATCCTCAATAAGTTAATTCGCCCAATAATTACTATCCAATGGGTTGTTGTTTTGTATCCAGCAGTTATAGTCACAACGTTTGTTATTCTTATTCAAAGCAACGTCCCGGTTGTTGATGCAATGAATAAAGTATTTGGAGAAACAGAAAAAGGTATCTGTTTATTTATATTAGATTTTTGGTTTATTGGGCGAGTGCTCGATGCGGTAAGGAAGAGATAGTAATGATCCCCCGAAATGCAATTGATCTAGCAAAAACTTTTGAGGGCTTTTCCTCTACTGTATATTTATGCCCTGCCAATTATTTTACTATTGGATATGGGCATCGGTGCAATAAAGATCATGCACGAATTACCAAGGAACAAGCATTGGAATATTTAGAGCAGGATTTGCACAATGCGTATGTTCAAACAGTTTCTCTATGCCCAAAGTTAATTACAGTGAATGAAACATGGCTTGGCGCAATAATAGATTTTGTATTTAATTTAGGATCAGGCAGACTCAAGGCATCAACATTACGTAAAAAGATTAACTCTGAACAATGGGATGAGGTGCCGGAACAATTGAACAAATGGGTATATGGTGGTGGGAGAAAATTAAAAGGATTAGTATTGAGACGGGCAGTAGAAGCTATGTATTTTAAGGAGAATCTATAATGGTAAAACTTACTCAACAGGAACTACACTCTATAACTATTCTACGCACCAATCCCGACTTTAAAGTTTTCCTTGACGTATTAAATAGATCGGCTATCATTGCAGCAGCACAAAGCGCTACTATTAAAGATGAAGTTATTATGAGATGGAATCAAGGTAGGTACCAAGAACTTGATGAAATCCTTAAAGTAGTAAAAACCTCGGATGAAGAACTCAGGGCGTTCAAGTCCTCTGCTCATCCGGGTAAATAGTATAAGATCGGAAAACCTTTTCAGATAGATTAGGCTCCGACGCAAAGGGAACACTTGGAAACAAGCTCCCACCCCA
>JAQTVP010000051.1 GCA_028707015.1 Dehalococcoidales bacterium
ACCCCTTCCACAAGTAAATGATGACATATCCCCCAGCATAACTAATTCTACGAACAAAATATATTTTAAATTTATCCTAGTGGCAGCAGCAGTCATTGGTGCCGGAATATGGGTGTCCTTTATTGGTGATGAGATTGCAAATACATATTCCTGGAGCGCCAGCTTTGTCGGAAGCTTATTCTTGGCAATTACTACTTCAATGCCTGAGTTAGTAGTAGCCATAGCTGCCCTTCGCCTAGGCGCTATAGATATGGCTATGGCTGACATATTAGGTGCCAATATGCTTGATATTACGCATTTATTTACAGTTGATCTTTTTTACACACAAAAACCTATCTTTGCCACAGTATCAACTGTTCACCTTATTAACATTGGTATCATAATAGCAATGAATCTTATTGTTATTATTGGTCAGCGCTTTAGTCAAAAGCAAAAAACTTTCGTAATTATTAGCTGGTATGGCCTAGCTCTAGTTGGGCTCTATATTTTTGGAGCTTATACTCTGTTCATTTCAAGTATTGGTTCAAGTTAAATGTATAATTTATCTTTCTACCAAAGTTGATTGACTTAGATTTTCACCTGTGATAATATAAGCATTTATTATATCTAGTTTCCAAGCACAAGATTAGTACAATACAAATGATAGATAATCCCTTTTTCCTAATGGGCATATTATACTATTAGTCTTACCGCATCAAGTGCCAGAAACAATAGTTACAGAGAGGATATAGGTAAACTATATTTAGTAGTACTCCAAATGATAAGCGCAAATAAATGGTACCAACTATCAGATAAACAAACCTTTGAAAAAATAGAAACCAGTACATCTGGGCTTAGCTCGACCGAGGCTAAAGAGAGACTCAGCAAGTATGGCTACAACGAACTGGGATATAAGAAACCAAGCATTCTCATGCGACTAGTCCGCCAGTTCCAGAGTCCATTAGTTTACATACTTCTGGTTGCCGCCCTAATTACCGGCATACTGAGTGTCGGTGGCGAGGATATGTGGATGGATACCTGGGTAATCTTGGGTGTTGTCATCCTCAATGTTATTATCGGTTTTTTCCAGGAAGGCAAAGCTGAAAACGCACTGGGTGCCCTCCGCGAAATGATAGTACCAGAATGTACAGTACGCCGGGATGGAGAAGAGAAAATTATACAAACCCGCGAGCTTGTTCCTGGAGATATCGTAATACTTAATAGCGGCGATAGGATTCCGGCTGATTTACGTCTCTTCTTAACAAAAAACATGGCCGCTGATGAATCTGCCCTTACCGGAGAATCAGTACCAGCCGAAAAAGACACTGAACAAATAACACGGCCAGATTTATCTCCGGCTGACCAGCGCTGTATCGCCTTTAGTGGCACATTCATCACCCGTGGTATAGGACAGGGAATTGTAGTGAATACCGGAGAAAAAACCGAGTTTGGTAAAATTGCCAATCTGGTAAAAGAAGCCAAAACTGTTACTACTCCACTACAGAAAAAGATAATAGGCTTCACCAAAACACTAATTATCCTAATCCTTAGCTTAGGTGCTATCAATTTTATTCTTGGTTTCGCCTTTGGCTACAAGATTTCATACAGCTTCTTAGCATCCGTTGCCCTGATTGTGGCTGCTATACCAGAAATGTTACCCATGATTGTAACCGGTATTCTGGCCTTAGCCGGAACAGCCATGGCAAAAAGAAATGCATTGATACGGCGCTTGCCCGCGGCGGAAACACTGGGCTGTACCACCGTTATTTGCTCTGATAAAACAGGTACCTTAACCAAAAACGAAATGACTGTATTAAGAATATATAGCGGCGGTAAAGATTACTATGTAAACGGTGTCGGTTATGAACCTACCGGAGAGTTTGTATTAAACGATAAGGTAATTAAAAACATAGAGAACAATAAAGATTTAACCGAAATATTAAAGGCGGGTTATTTCTGTAACAATGCCAGCCTGCAAAATGATAACGGAAGATATTACATCATTGGAGACCCAACTGAAGGAGCACTGGTAGTATCTGCGGTTAAAGCCGGCATCAGCAATATACAAAAACTTCCTAAACTAGATGAAATACCTTTTGAATCTGAGTTGCAGTATATGGCTACCCTGCATAATGGCGGAAATAATAATATCCTTTATGTTAAGGGTTCACCAGAAAAAATTATGGCTATGTGCCAGAATCAATTAGCTGACGGAAAAACCCAACCGCTACAGAAAGAAGTCATCCAGAAAAAATCTGATGAGGCCGCCCAAGAAGCTTTACGGTTACTCGGTATGGCTATGAAGGCCGTACCTAAAGATAAAATTTCTCTCACACTAGAAGACTTAACTGACCTAACTTTTCTCGGTTTTCAGGGCATGATAGATCCTCCTCGAGAAGAAGCTATTGATGCAATTGCAAAATGTAAAACAGCCGGTATCAGATCCATAATGATAACCGGTGACCATATCCTAACAGCAAAAGCCATTGCCCGAAAATTAGGCATAATTGGCGAAAATGAAGATTCAGCTCTCACCGGCGAAGAGCTTTCCAGAATGAGCGATGAAGAGCTATATGAAGCAGTGAAAACAGTTTCAGTCTACGCCAGGGTTGCTCCGGAACATAAACTGAGAATTGCCCGGCAGCTGCAAAACAACGGTGAGATTGTGGCCATGACCGGTGATGGTGTCAATGATGCCCCGGCACTAAAAATAGCCGATATCGGCATAGCAATGGGCATCACCGGAACAGAGGTAAGCAAAGAAGCCGCTGATATGGTACTGACTGATGATAACTTCGCTAGTATCGTTGGCGCCGTAGAAGAAGGCAGACATGCCTGGAAAAACCTGGAAAAAGCGATTCTGTATACACTGCCAACTAATGGGGGACAAGCCCTGCTGGTTATGGGGGCAATACTGATCGCTCCATTTTTCTTTCTCTTTCATACGCAGCTCCCCCTGTCGCCAGTACAAATTCTCTGGGTGAATCTGTTCGACTCTGTATTTCTCACCATGCCACTAATGATGGAACCCAAGGAACATGGGTTACTCCTACAGCCACCACGTGATCCCAAAGAAAAAATAGCTAACCGTCTGTTTTTCGAACGGGTTGGTCTGGTTTCAATAGTAATGGCAGCTACTGCTTTCCTCATCTATTTATACTATGGATCTCCAGCAATAGAAGGCAAAACAGTAATTGATGAAGCCCTGCTACTTCAAGCCCAATCAGCGGCATTTCTAGCAGTAGCTATGGTTCATGTAGGCTTTGCCATGACTGCCAGAAGCATATTTGATTCCGCATTTACTTTCAATCCTTTTTCAAACAGGTGGTTGCTTGCTGGCATACTGGTTACTATCATTACCGATATCACAATAGTATACTGGGGACCTCTGCAGAATGTATTCGGGACAACCAGCATCCCAATATCCTGGTGGATATATATTATCCCTTGTATATTACCCGGATTTATTGCCGTTGAAATTGAAAAGTTAATCAGAAAGAAATCTGGCAAGGTAGAATAGCCAGATAAATGTAATTAAGGTATAATTTATAGTCAGCCCCTGTAGCTCAGGCGGATAGAGCACCAGCCTCCGAAGCTGGGTGCGAGCGTTCAAGTCGCTCCAGGGGCGCTTTTCATAAAAAGACAACATGTGTTAAAATAGGAAGTATTTAGATGATAGATATAAAAAATAGGCTGATTGAGATTAGATGGCATGGCCGTGGAGGTCAGGGGGCAGTTACCTCTACTGAGCTGGTAGCACAAGCTGCCATAAATGAAGGAAAATTTGCTCAGGCATTCCCCGCATTTGGCCCGGAAAGAAGAGGGGCTCCTGTATTGGCATTTATCAGAGTGGATAATGAAAAGCCCATCAGAATAAGAGCAGAAATAACTAAACCTGATATAGTTGTAGTACTTGACCCGACTCTTTTACGCATCGTAAATGTTACCTCAGGACTTAGTGAAAATGGAATACTGATAATTAACACTAAAAGGTCATTACAGGACATTGAATCCAGCTTAAAAATTAAGCAACAACTGGCTATAATCGATGCTACTAAAATTGCCCAAGAATTACTGGGGGTTCCCATCGCTAATACTACTATGATTGGCGCTCTTATAAAAACTACTGGAGTAGTCAAGCTAGAATCCTTATTTGAACCTTTAAAACAAAGATTCGGCCGACTGGCAGATAGAAATATTAATGCTATGGAAAAAGCCTATGAGGAAACTTTAATAAGGGAGTAGAAAAAATTGACTAAGCCAGAAAATGAACTAACCTGGAAAGACTTGGAAATTGGCTGTATAGTAACTGAACCCGGAAATGCCGGCCAATATAGAACCGGTGACTGGCGTTCCCAGAAACCAGTGCATAATTTTGACCGATGCATAAAGTGCGGCCTTTGTCAGATTTTCTGTCCTGAAGGATGTATTGAGCAAAATACCGAAGGCTATTTTGAAGCTAATTTATTTTATTGTAAAGGATGTGGTATTTGTGCTCGTGAGTGTTGGACAAAAGTAATAACTATGGTAGATGAGGAAGAATAATGGCAAAAAGGGTAGGCACTGAAGTCTCACTAGCTGTGGCCGATACAGTCAAACTGGTCAATGCTGATGTGATATCCGCATATCCAATTACTCCGCAAACTCATATCGTAGAACACCTGGCAGAGCTAGTAGCTAACGGTGAGTTAGATGCAAATTTCATTCCTGTTGAGTCCGAACACTCAGCAATGAGTGCCTGCCTTGGCTCATCAGCAGTCGGGGCAAGAACCTTTACTGCTACCGCCGGACAGGGATTAGAACTAATGCATGAAGTTTTGTATGTTGCATCATCTATGCGATTACCCATAATCATGACTGTAGCTAACCGAGCTTTATCAGCACCATTGAGTGTCTGGGGAGATCACTCTGATGTTATGGCCGTTCGTGATACCGGGTGGATTCAAATATTTGTCGAGAATGGGCAGGAGGCAGTCGATAATCTGCTATGTGCCTTTCGCATTGGTGAAGACCCCAGAGTTTTACTTCCGGTAATGGTTCATCTGGATGGATTTTACCTGACACATGTAATTGAACCCATCTTTATGCCAGAGCAGAGTGAAGTGGAAAATTTTGTGCCACCTAATCAATATCCATTACCGCTAGACCCAAATAATCCGGTAAGTATGGGATGTTTTGCTCCACCAGTAATATATGCAGAAACAAAGTGGGCACAGGAAGTAAATTTACGAGCATCCAAAGATGTAATTCTTGAATGCTGGAATGAATTTGGTGACCAGTTTCAACGCCACTATTCCCCGGTAGAATCCTACCACAGTGAGGATGCTCGTGTGCTTTTACTAACAATGGGCAGCTTCAGCGAGACGGCATCGTTAGCTATCGACAATATGAGAAATGCAGGTAAGAACGTTGGGTTGCTAAAGCTTCGCTTATGGCGCCCCTTTCCCTTTGATGAAATCCGCCAGGCAGCTAGAAATGCAGATGTTCTTATTGTATTAGATAGAGCGATGTCACCTGGTGGCCCAGGTGGACCGGTCTGCTCTGAAATTAAGGCTGCCTTATACCAAGAAGAAAAAAGACCAAAGGTAGTTAGCTTCATTGGGGGTTTGGGTGGCCGGGATATTACTATAGAGGGTTTTGAAGAGATAATTAATAAAGGTATAGAAATATCTGAAAAAGGTAGCAATCAAGAATATGAAATATTTGGGGTAAGGGAATAATGGAAAAATATGCTGTCTACGTTCCCCGTTTAGTAAATAAGAGAGAGAATTTTGTTCCTGGTCATCGGGCCTGTATAGGCTGTGGGGAAGCCTTAGCAGTAAGGCTGGCCTGCAAATCATTAGGAGAAAATGTAATTATTGTAAATGCTACCGGGTGCATGGAAATAGTTGCTTCACAAATCCCTTATACTTCCTGGCGTGTTCCCTGGATACATACGATTTTTGAAAATACAGCAGCAGTAGCTTCCGGCGTGGAAGCTGGTTTAAAGATATTAAGTAGCAAGGGGAAAACCACTAGTAAAAACGTAAAAATAGCGGCAATAGCGGGTGATGGGGCTACCAGTGATATTGGGCTTCAGGCACTTTCCGGAGCCTTGGAGAGAAGACATAATTTACTTTACCTCTGTTTTGATAATGAGGCTTATATGAATACCGGCATTCAACGGTCTTCATCTACTCCTTTCGGGGCCTCTACAACCACTTCACCGGCAGGTAAAAAAAGCATTGGTCAAGTTAGCTGGAAAAAGAATATGCCAGCTATTGCTGCCGCCCACAATATCCCCTATGTAGCAACAGCCTGTCCCAGCTATCCGTTTGATTTAATGGCCAAAGTAGCAAAGGGGCTAAACGCTGAGGGTCCGGCTTATATTCACATACTGTCTATTTGTCCTACCGGCTGGAGGACAGCCCCCGATTTAACTATTAAAATCGGGCGTTTGGCTGTTGAAACAGGTATATTCCCACTTTACGAGATAGAAAATGGTGAATATAAATTAAGCGTAAAAATACCCGAGCTAAGACCAGTTACCGACTATATGAATCTGCAAGGAAGGTTCCGCCACCTGTCTGATGCAACTATAGAAGAAATTCAGCAGAGGGTAAATGAAGAATACGCAAAACTTATGGAAAAGATAGTATGAGTATAGAAGTAGAACAACCAGAAAAGAAAATAAATTCAATATTAGAAAAATATGAGCACGACAAGGGATTGTTAGTGTCAATTTTACAGGATATTCAAGAGGAATATAATTATCTATCCAAAGAAGCTATTATGCAAATTAGCCAAGGTTTAGATATACCGTTAAGTCAAGTTTATAGTGTAGCTACCTTTTATAAGGCTTTCAGTTTGAAACCTAGAGGCCGCCATGTGATTAATGTCTGTCTGGGAACAGCTTGCCATGTTAGAGGTGCCGTCAGAATTCTAGAGGCGATAGAACGAGAACTAAACATAAAATCCGGTGATACAACTGATGATCTTCGGTTTACTCTAGAAACTGTTAATTGTGTTGGTGCCTGTGCTCTGGGTCCTGTAGTAGTCATTGATGGTGAATATTCAGGCCAGATGAAGATTGATAAAGTCAAACCATTATTAGAAAAATACTCTTGATTGTTAGGAAGGAACAAATATTGGATAGACTAAGATCTCCTGAAGAACTTGAGGCAAAAAGAAGGTCAATCGCCGAAAGTAGGGATCCTGAGAAACCGTGCATTACAATATGTGATGGAACTGGATGTCATGCCTTTGGCAGCGGAAAAGTAGCCTCTGCTTTTAAAGAGGAAGTTGAAAAACAAGCATTAGAAAGCAAGATAGATATAAAAGTAACAGGTTGCCATGGTTTTTGTGAGAGAGGTCCATTAATCGTTATTAAGCCAGCAAATATTTTTTACCAGCGTGTTGCAATCAAAGATATCCCTGAAATTATCTCCAAGACAATTACCAAGGGTGAGGTTATTGACCGATTGCTATATACTGACAACACAGGCAACAAGATAATTCATGAAAATGAAGTACCCTTCTATAAGAAACAGCAGAGACTGGTTTTTGGTAATAACGGCTATATTGATCCTAATAATATTGATGACTATTTGTTTTTAGGTGGGTATTCCGCCTTGAGCAAGGCTCTAACTTCAATGTCTTCCGAGGAAATAATCAGCCAAGTAAAAAGTTCCGGCTTGAGAGGACGCGGCGGCGGCGGCTTCCTAACTGGTATGAAGTGGGAATTTAGCCGCAACGCACAGGGAGATATTAAATATATTATCTGCAATTGTGATGAAGGAGATCCCGGTGCTTATATGGACAGAAGCCTAATGGAAGGGAATCCTCATAGTGTTCTGGAAGGAATGATAATAGGAGCATATGCCATTGGTTGCCATGAAGCCTATATCTATGTCCGTAATGAATACCCTCTGGCTGTTAAAAATGCCGGTATAGCTATCAGGCAAGCCGAAGAATACGGCTTTCTGGGTAAAGATATCTTAGGCTCCGGCTTTGACCTGGCAATACGGATAAATAGAGGGGGAGGAGCTTTCGTCTGTGGAGAATCATCAGCACTAATGGCTTCATTGGAAGGTAGAGCGGGTGAACCAAGAGCAAAGTATGTTCATGCTACAGAGAAAGGCCTGTGGAATAAACCAACTGTTCTAAATAATGTAGAAACACTAGCAAATATTCCCCTTATAATTAAGCATGGTGCTGACTGGTTCTCTAAAATAGGCACCAGAAATAGTACGGGAACGAAGATTTTTTCTCTAGTAGGCAAGATTAACAATACCGGCTTGGTAGAAGTACCAATGGGAATAACCCTGCGTGAGATTATTTACGATATTGGTGGTGGTATCCCCAATGGCAAAAAGTTCAAAGCAGTCCAGACCGGCGGTCCATCCGGGGGCTGTATCCCCGAGAGCTTAATTGATTTACCGGTAGATTTTGATGAGTTAACCAAGGTTGGTTCAATGATGGGCTCCGGCGGAATGATTATAATGGATGAGGATACCTGCATGGTAGACATAGCCAATTATTTTCTTTCCTTCCTTGAAGGAGAATCCTGTGGTAAATGTATCCCCTGCCGCGAAGGCATAAAGAGGATGCGAGAGATATTAACTGCTATTACCGAAGGGAAAGGGAGAGAAGGCGATATTGAGCTACTTGAACATCTGGCAACTACACTAGAAAACAGTTCTCTATGTGCTCTGGGCAGTTCTGCAGCTAACCCTGTCTTAACCACCATCAGATATTTCCGAGATGAATATGAAGCTCACATTAGAGACAAGAGATGTCCGGCAGGTGTCTGTAAAGAGCTAACTACCTACTTCATTAATGATAAGAAATGCCCTGGATGCGGATTATGCATCAAGCCATGCCCAACATATGCCATCACTTCTGATGGGAAAGGAAAACCAGTGATCTTAGACCAGAAAAAATGTATCAAATGCGGATCCTGCTATGATGTCTGTAAACTTGGGGCCATAATAAGAAATTAAAGGAGTAGAGTTCCTTAAAGACTAATCCTCTTGTCTTTTTTAAAATAGAGAGATTAACAGTAAGGTAAAAAAGATGGTAACACTAACTATAGATGGGCGAGAAATCAAGGTAGAAGAAAGTGTAACAATACTTGAAGCTGCTAAGGAAAATAATATTTACATACCAACACTATGTTACAACGAAGCTGTTGAACCATATGGTGCCTGCCGTCTCTGTTTAGTTGAAATAATAAGGAACGGAAGACAAAGATTAGTAGCATCTTGCCTCTATACAGTAGAAGAAGGTCTTATCGTACAAACTAATTCGGATAAAGTTAGAGTTAATCGCAAAGGGGTAATGGAATTACTGCTAGCCAGATGCCCCAATAATAAAGTAATAAAGGATCTAGCACAGCAATTGGGTATTGAGTCTACCCCATTTAGATTAGAGGATGAGCAATGCATTCTCTGCGGGTTATGCGTTAGAGCGTGTAATGAAGTAGTTGGAGTATCAGCGATTAGCTTAGCTTCACGAGGGGTTGATCGAAAGGTAGCTACTCCCTTTTATGAACCATCAGATACTTGTATCGGGTGTGGATCATGTGCTTACGTTTGCCCCGTAGAAGCAATAACAATAGAAGATATTGGTGATACCAGATTCATTAAATTGCCTACCAGTAACATGGAGTACAATTTAAGAAAATGTAATGTCT
>JAQTVP010000262.1 GCA_028707015.1 Dehalococcoidales bacterium
GATTCGGTAAATTTATATATGTTTACCAGTATTAAAGCGGGTTGAGTAATATCTCTGCTATCTGCCATTACCCAAAGGTTCATCTCGATACTTCATAAAACCAGCACCTGATTTTCCGTGTGAAAGCACATTGCATTGGCCGCGATAGTGCGGTCTTTAAAGATTTTATATTTGCCTGAGACGTACACCAGCTAGTTTACCCAACCGCATACGTCTCAAGCCTTAAACCTATTTATCTGCTAGGTCGCATTTTTCTATAGCAATCACTGCAGTAAACCGGCTTATCGCCGCGAGGTTGAAAAGGAACTTCAGTGCTTTTACCACACTCGGCACAGGTTACAGGAAACATCTGGCGTGGAGACCCGTATCCACCACTGGTACGTCCTGATTTTCTTGCCCTGCGGCAGTCCGGACAGCGCTTTGGTTCGTTAGTATAACCTTTGGAACGAAAGAATTCCTGATCTTCGACACTGAAAATAAAGGTTGCTCCACAATCGGAGCACTGGATAGACTTATCTTCAAAACTCATTAGATAACCTCCTCTCTTAAAAATTACAGTTAGAGCCTTGGTCATCCAATACTTAATAAAAATCTGCATCAGTAGCTTCTATGAAGCTTGTTATAACCTAAACTGGAACTTACTCTGACTGTAACACAATGGATATATTTTTGCAATTATTCCCCATAAAACACAGGTTGTCAAACATCATTGCTCTTATGAAAAACTATAATTTCTGTTTCAATTTCCCACCTTTCGCATTACATCCTTAGGAAGATCCAATTCAACAGCTAATTCTACTTCTACGGCTCAATACCTTTAAAGCCTGCTTAAGTACCGCAGAATTTCCGTTTAGCTTAATTAACCCGCCAGTAACTTCCTTAATTTTCTTCACTGGGTCTTGTTGATTAGGGTTAACCAATATTGCATTGGGAGCTAATTGCCGAGCCATTGCTAATCTTCTAGCAACTGTCTCTATAATTACACCAAGATCATATGGTGTACCTTGGGGTAGTTTCCAACAGCAAAACTCGGGAACTTTTGAATATTCAGCAAATGCACCATCGGTATGAATACTAAAAATTACTGGAGTATCACAATTGTATTGTGCTACAGCATGACATTGATTACAAATTCCACGACTTATAGCTACGTTTTAGCTTTAATTATTATTATTATTTCCTGCTTCTTTACGCAATAACATACTAATAATTGCCCCCTGTCCCTCTACCATTTTCATCAGTTTATCCTGTCTATCCACTATATTTCTGAAAGATATTCCCTGAATACATAACAAGTACGCTCCTATTTATTTTTTCTCCTCTATATTCATACAAACAGTCTTGCCGTCCTGTTTTTCATTTTAACGTTGTCACGCTCGTTTCGCTTTTCTCATGCCCTGCGGGTGACTTACGGGGATTGTCTCCGGCGAAAAGAGTCCGGCTCCTGGCAAGCCCTCAGGTTTACTTTTCCACCACCTTAAGCCTTATGTGTTCTTAATAATCAGCTTTTATTTATTCACATTATTATGTATAATAACCTCACCAAAAAAAAGGGGGTAGTAGAATATATAATGTTAAACCACGAATAATGCATATCATAAGTAGCTAAATATATCCACAACAAAAGGAGGATAAAATGCCAGTAACCAAAGAAATAATGTTAAAGATGTATACTCTAATGATACGTTCTCACAAGTTTGATGAGCTTATGATCAAGTCAATCACCAATGGTAAGCTGGTGGCATTCTACCACAGCCTTAGAGGAGAGGAGGCTGTTGAAATTGGGGGAGCCCTGCCTCTAAGAAAAGACGACTATTTGTATGGCACACACCGTGGTCATAGTATTGGTTATATCTTAGCTAAAGGTGGTGCGCCACTCGGCTTCATTGCTGAACACTATGGAAAGAAAGCTGGCATGGCCAATGGTGTGTCTGGCTTTCATATAGTGGATGAAGAGATAGGGATTCTTGGACTCGGCGGTACTATCGGCACTGTCTTTCCAACCTCGCTGGGATTTGGAGTAGCTGCTAAAAAGAATGGCAGAGGACAAGTAGTAGGTTCCTATTTCGGTGATGGTGCTTCTAATCGTGCCGTTATGCACACGTCCCTTAACTTATCTGCAGTGTGGAAACTACCTATCATATGGTTTTGCGAAAACAATCTTTATGCTATGGCCATGCCACTCAAGGATGCCTATCCCAAAGCAGACATAGCTGACATAGCCGGAAGTTATGGCATGCCCGGGGTAGTGGTGGATGGGCAAGATGTTGTTGCCGTTTATGAAGTGGTAGAGGCTGCAGTAGCAAGGGCAAGAGCAGGAGAAGGACCTTCACTAATTGAGGCTAAGACTTATCGTTTCCACAGTCACGCTATGGGAATGCCGCGGGGAGGGCCTAATGAAACTGCTTCTAAAGAGGAAATGGAAGCTTGGATGAAAAGAGACCCCATTAAACTCTTTGAAGATAAGCTTCTGATTGAAGGTATCCTGACTCAGGAAGATATTAAGA
>JAQTVP010000052.1 GCA_028707015.1 Dehalococcoidales bacterium
GCTGCGCGTATGTTAGGGTTAGATGCGGGGATACATGCTATTCTAAGAGAGCCGATGAAAGAGCTTCATGTATCAATCCCGGTAAAGATGGATGATGGTAGTGTTAAGATTTTCAAAGGGTTTCGTGTTCAGTATAATAATGCCCTCGGTCCGTGTAAGGGAGGGATCAGATTTCATCCTGAAGAAACTATTGATACAATCAGATCACTGGCGGCGTGGATGACGTGGAAATGTGCGGTGGCCGGCATTCCTCTTGGAGGTGGTAAGGGAGGGGTCATTTGCGATACAAAGACGATGTCTTCTGGTGAATTAGAAAGATTAAGCCGTGGTTATATAGATGCTATCGGGCAGATTATTGGTCCTGAAATGGATGTACCGGCCCCAGATGTTTATACTAATCCGCAAATAATGGCTTGGATGATGGATGAATTTTCAAAATTAAATGGATGTCATAGTCCTGGTGTAATTACGGGGAAGCCAATAGCAATAGGTGGCTCTCTGGGCCGTGGGGATGCAACAGCTCGTGGCGCAATGTATACAATTATCGAAGCAGCCAAGCATCTGAAAATTGATTTGGCAACAGCTACTGTAGCTATTCAAGGTTTTGGAAATGCCGGTTCGTTTATAGCTGAGTTAATGCACGATATTACGGGTTCCAAGATTATTGCTGTCAGTGATTCCAAAGGGGGTATCTATAATAAACAGGGCTTAGATCCTTATAAAGTATCCGAACATAAAGCAAACACTGGTTCGGTAATTAACTTTCCAGGTGCAGAAAATATCAGCAACGAAGATTTGCTGGAATTAGAAGTTACTGTGTTGTGTCCCTCAGCACTGGAAAATGTAATCACCATAGAAAATGCTGCCAGAATTAAGGCAAAGATAATAGCTGCATTAGCTAATGGTCCTATTACGCAAGAGGCTGATGAGATATTAGTTGGAAGTGGTGCATTTATCATTCCTGATTTTTTGTGTAATGCTGGCGGAGTTACTGTTTCTTATTTTGAAGGGGTCCAGAATGCTTACAACTATTACTGGGAAGAAGAAGAGGTTCACGACAGGCTTGCCAAGAAAATGACTAAAGCATTTCAATATGTTTTAGCGGAATCTTTGAAGCGAAAGATTAGCATGAGAGTAGCTGCTTATGTTGTGGCTGTAGCCCGAGTAGCGGAAGCTATGAGATTAAGAGGCTGGGCGTAAAAACTAAATAATATATTTTATGATAGGCTCGACTTGTTTTATAAACTGAAGGTCGGGCCTAGCTTATTTTGTATTAAGAAATTTATCTATTATAAACAGAAAATAAATACAGGTGGGGATGAAATGCAGGTTAGAAAAGTTTACCAGGATATCAAACCTGAGTTACTCTATGATGAGATAAGAGATCTTGTCCTGAAGCAGGGATTAGCTGTCAGTGAGGCAAAGTTAGATACATATTCCCTACCGAATGATTCATCATCATTTATCTCTCGCGGTACGCTATCATTTCATTTTGCCGGCGAGGCGGTCAAAGAGTGCCTGAGAGCACACATTGTGGGTTCAGCGAAGGGTGAAACTAAATTAATGATTGATATAATGGATGGGAAGCTCTTTTCTGATGAGATGGTTGCCGCTTTACAAAACGATTTAGACTTTATTCTAAGCGCATATGAGGCAGAACCTGAGTAATATTTAACCAAGGCAAAGAGAGTTTCGTCTAGAGTGGTTTCAGATATTTTTTAAATACTTAACTAATTTCCAGATGATAGTCTCGCAAAGCACATTTATGTCTTCGGTAGAAAGATAATCGGTGATGGTGCTGTCAAATAATATATTTCCTCCGGGGTCTAGTTCTTCATCACCCAGCCACAAAACAAAGGTTATCGGCACGTACCTAAAGGCGTTAATGGTAACTGATATATCACCGTAAGCTGCCTTATTCCCACTCATTTTATTAGCGGCAGTTAATAATTTCTCAGGCTCTTTCCCAAAATGTTCTATAAGAGGTTTTATTGCTCTTTTAAAGAAAGTGGGAAAGTAGTTTGCTCCTTCTGGTAATTCCCTGAATGCAATTATTTTATTAGTATTAGCGGTTCCTCTTGCCTGAATAAAATAATGAAGCATTAATATTTTTTCTCTAAAAGGAATCGTATCTTTACTATGCAGTAGCGAGATATTAATATCAGGCAGAGTGATTTGATATGTTTGGTTTAAGTAGCTAAGCGTAATAGTCCCTTGTGAATCTATTATTTCGTATTGGCTGCCACTTTTTTGGCAGTGCTGAGCAATCTCATGAATTTCAAGTAATTGCTCACTGGCTAGCTTGTAAGCTAGCTTATAGCCATGCTCGTAATTCCTCTCTTCAGGTAGTGAAAAATATTTACTTTCCATTTTAAAAAAAGCAGAAGGGAGTAATTGTCTTTATCTCAGTTTATCCCAGCCGATGCTTTGGTAACTATTATTTTTTAGTATAGTGCTTACCGGCTAGTTTTAGGAGATGTATTTATTTATCCCATATCTTAAGATAGGCTGGTATATTTGCTCCCTCCCGGGGGCCGACTAAAACTTCCCAGCCAGGTAAGGCCTCTTCAATACCGCCGCTTTCAGCAGCAATGTAACCCGGGATTATTAATTTACGATGTTTAATCTTCTCGGTAATATTTGTTTTCTTAATAAAAGGTACGATAGTATCGGAGTTAAATTTACCCGCTGCCCAGGCAGTTAAAACCGAAAGTCCTTCCGTATCCATAATCAAAAGATAACTGGGTATTCTGCTGGTTTCTATTTCGCCTGAGATAAGAAAATAGGTGAGTGAGAAATTAGTTGTTATCAGTACTGGTGAGTTTTCATCAGGTCCACCTATTTCATATATACCCTCAGTAGTTGCCAGTGGCCGCTGTGGGTCAGTAAAAATATTCAGCCTCTCTAGCAGCAGAGGAAACAGGCTCTCTCCCTGAAAATCAGAGAGAACAATAATACCACTATATTTAGCTATAAAAATGGAGGCAAATACCGCCTCTTTCATTGGATTATCGGTCATCTCACAAGGCAAGACAATAGTGGGGAAACCTAATGGCCGAAACTTATTTTTTAAAGCTGCGTTCCTGATAAGAATTTGGTCTTTAAATGTCTGGGAAGGGGTTCTTGCTCCAGAATCTAGAACGATATCTTTAATACCTAATTTGGTTAATTTAGTAGTAAGTTCGGAAAGTCCCTCTAGGTTAGTGGCTTTAGCTACTATCGGACATGAGTAATCCCTGGCTAGTTTCACCATTTGATCAAGATTATCTTCAGTAATGGCATATATTAGTGGCCTGCGGTTAGCACAGGCTTTTAATCCAGTTGCCATAACATCGGGATTATTGCTCATTAAGATAATGTTCCCGTCGCTATTTTGCTTTACTTTAGTAACTATACTCTCGAATTTTTCAGCATCTCCGGAATCATCTCTTATCGCTATCATCTCAGCACGGAGAGTAACACCTATCCGTTCGTATTGCAGTTTAAACCTTTCCAATCTGGCATCAATCTCGGAGTCATTCATTGTATCGGTAATAAGAATAGCAAGGGCAGGAGGATTTACAAAGGTTTTTTCATGGCGGAACATTACTGTATCATTGCCAATCTTAAATGCTCTGTCACTTACCCCGATAGTAACTGGTGTAATAGCAGGTGCCGATGCTTCCATTAGTTGTGTTTTTGCTTCTTCGGAGACATATGGGCAGGAGGTTAATTCTGCTTTTCCTCCAGCCAGACTCATGGCAAAGGCAAGGCAGGTAGGTACCCCGCACTCACCGCAATTTGTTTTAGGTAGCAGTTTAAAAATTTCTATGCCTGTAAGTGGCATCTTTCAGAACTTCCTTTCAGTCAAGTATTGGTTTCATATTCAGGGCAGGGTGATTTTTCTCTTGCAGGAAGGGGAAAATCTCCTCTTCGGTAGTGCCCACTGTCTCATCGGCTATCATTTCAGGAAAATCAGGAATACCCAGTTCCTCCGACCTTGACTTGAGTCGGCCAGCGATTTCCGCTTTTAGTGATCTGGGCATCCAGACAATTCTTAATAAGCCTTCTTCGGCGCTAATGAATTTCCTCTGGCAGATATTATACTTACTATGGCCAATAAAGCCGGGGGTACTTATCCCGCCGCCAATAGTTCCTGCTAATGTGGTGAATTTCATTCCGCAAGGAGTCATTTCAGTATATTCCCGGTTAACTATCATCACTCCATTACATAGAGGAAGAACAGCAGCAACACATTCACAGCAACCGCAAGTAGTCCACGGGTCAATTATGATGCTGTACATGCTATAGTGATCTATATTGCCGCGAGATGCCTGATATATATATTCATTAACACCTCTCCACTGTCCCAGTTTGGCACTGATTGTTTCACCCTTTGCTATTGGCTGGTTGGGGCCGGTGGGATTAATTTCATATGCAGCTTTGCAGTCCATCCAATTATAAGAACCGCAGAGCCCTGTTTTTTCAGGTGTAACTATGCAAACGTGGCTCGGGGCAAAAGATTGACAGAGAGTGCATGAATAATACGTATCAGTAGTTTCATCAATCATGCCTTCAATCCGGGCATCTCGTACCTGATATACTACTTTTGCTTTTTTTACAATCTCTTCCACCTTGTCTTTTTCGGTATAGAGTTTTATCTGCATCTTATCAAATATACGGCTGAAATCTTGGTGCAGCTTAGCATGCAGGAGAGTACCAATATGGCTTAACCGGAAACCTTTTTCTACAGCTGATTTGGTGATTCTTAGCCAGGCAATATCCCGCTGTCCGATATGCCAGACACCTTGAGTGTAATTTATCAGATGGTGAATTTGTCGCTCTAAGATGGGCTCATAATCTTCCTGCATATCTCTACCGGCAACTTCAATGACGATAGCCAGAGGTAAGTTAGATCCTTCAGCAACATCGGTTATTTCGGGGCCAATTATTTCAATCTTTCCGTCTTCTACCTCTTCCATTCGTTTAGAGGTAACCCATTCAACCATAGGTGTAATACCACCACCAAACTCAAGGTATGATTCTCCCTTTCGTACCCTTTCTCCTTCGAAAGCGGGGCCAAAGGCTACAGGAATGGGTATCTCAGCTACGGTGACCTTTAATCCTCTTACTTCTATGGCTTTTGATACTATATTATCGTGCGGAATATCAGCGACAACATGTTCATAGGTGCAAATTCCGGTAGGCAGGATCTCAGGTATTTGGGTATCAGCAATAATAGGAAATCCAAAGTTGATTGCACCGGCGGCATTAGCACACCATTCCTCGGTGACTTCACCTAGGGTTATAACAAAAGCGAAAATTCGGTCTTTATTATATAAGAGGTGTTTTTTATAATCTCCAGGTGCGATTCCGCCGAAGGCGAAGCCTACCCTGATGGCGAAACCGGCAGCGAATACAATGGAAGTAATATCTGAACCAAAAGGCACCAGCCGAACTGGCCATCCAATCTGCAATCCTTCTTCAATAAGCTGCTGGGAGAAACTGTTACCATCTTTTGCAGCAGCCATAAATGTATACAGATTCTTTTCTTGTAGCTCATGTGCAATTCTGGCTGCGGTTTTACTATTGGGAGCAGCACCGAGAATAGCGGCAAAGCCGGGGGCAGTGCCATCAACAAACTCGACGCCCCTTTTTCTCAAGATTATATCATCAGCAGCCCCTAACCAGATGTTATTATTAATGGGTTCCTCTTGCTGGGTATAATAATCAGGTTTTTCTAAATAGCGTATAGCTTCAATGATTTCCTCAGCAAAAAAAGTTGCCATGCCGGCATCAAGAGCCGGCGCCAGATAAGGTAAAGGATGATTTTCACTCACTGGAGGTGGCAGAAGGTAGTGGCATTTTATTAATACCTGTTCCATATCACCCAGTTTCTCAATGGGAATTCCTAGTATGCCATAGATTACGGGCAGATAATAAGCAGTATTAGGAAAACCTACGGGTTTATTTGGTCCCCAGGTGTCTATTGCCTGTTGCCATTTCTTTTCGGCTTGGCCAATAATTTTATAGGCGCCGCTGATAGCTAATGATGCAATTATCTTAGATATTTTAAAAGCCTCCCGTATCTTTCTTTATTATATGGTTATATGTTTAAACTGTTTCCAGCCCTCTTCGCATTTCCATATCATAAAGTATTCTTTCTCTAGTCTTATCAATACCTAACGCTTTGCGTTTCTGGTCAATATGATTAATGATTAGCTTTGCTGCTTTAGTTGGATCGGGTTCAAAAGCCCACATACCACCATATATATTCCGGGAATCTTCAGCCAGGAATTCAGCTATTTTTTCACTGCCAAGTGCGGCTTGACTAACACCGGATATGGTAAAGACTCCTGAACTAACAAAGTATTGCCCGATGGATAATATCTCTTTATTTATTTCTTCGGGTGCTGCACCAGCTATGGGCAGGTCACTGATGTCATCACCTAAACCGCCTTCTTTAACGATAGCTGCCGCTATTATTAATATCCGGCTGTTATCAATACAGGAACCCAGGTGTAATACCGGAGGGATTCCAATAGCTTCACAAACTGAAGCTAACCCGTCGCCGGCGTATTCTATAGCTTCCGGAATCATTAACCCGGCTTTAGCGCAAGCAGTAGCGCTGGAACCGGTAGCTAGCACTAACACATCATTCTTTATCAATTCTTTGACCATGGAAACATAATTTGACTGGTGTTTAATTGGAGTGTCATTACAGCCAACAACACCGGCAACTCCTCTAATCCTGCCATTTATGATGTTATCATTTAGTGGCCGGTAGGATGCACGGAATGAACCACCCAGACTATAATGGATACTTTCATGACTGAATCCGGATATATAATTTACCTCACCTTGCTCTGGAGTATCTGGCTTTATCTTTTCCAGAGATGGTGTCGGCGTGTTAAAGATTATATCATGGATATCATTAGCAATCATACTGCTGCCCCAGCCGTCAGCAATAGCTATTTCTGCTCCCTGGCGAAGCAGATTGCGGTAGTCCTGCAGGGTATCGGTATTGGATTGCTGCTTTAATTTAATATTTCCCCGTTGCCATAACTCCTGGCGTTTTAGTGGTGCTTTTTTTAAGGACAGCAGTTCATTATTCTCTTTATCAAACTCAGCCAGAGCTGTCTGGCCAATATCATTAGCTATTTCCAGGTCATTACGGTTTTTTATCGGAATATCCCAATCCTGAGCAACTTGCAGTAGTTTCTGCCGGTTTCTGATCTGATAATCTTGGGTTTCTCCTTTGCATATCTTCAGCAGGATTTCAGCTAATTTCCGTGATTGCTCTCGGTGAACAGCTGCTCCTTCAGTTAAAATACTAACTAAATTACGGGCGGTAATAATTTCTGTATTTTCCATTCTATTTACTTTGTGGAACCGGTTAGCTCAGCTACCGTCTCTCGAATTAGCTTAATTGCCTCTGGATGTCGCATGACCAATATGTTACCTCCAGCTAGTAGCAGAACCATGGCTGAAATTGCTTCCATTAAGATTCCTCTTTTTCTGGCATTTCCCATATTAAATTCGTCATTAGCCATGTGTACTTCCTTTGTTTTCCACACCTCTTTAGCTATATTACAGATAATAGGGAATTGCAGCCTGTCATCCTGTTGGGTTAGTCCTGCCATTCTAATCCTTTCCATTACCGAATAGGAATACTCAATACCGTAACCGATGCCGCTAACGGTAGGGTCAATGAGAATAAGGTCATCGGGCACACCGAGGTTACCCAGCAGGATATTCAATTGCTTTGCCAGATTTACATCGATGGGTGATGATGATGCTACTGCATGATGATAACCGATAGCTGCGGCACCAATCCTTCTATAATTTCCTTCTTCGACTGGTCCGATTATCAAATTTTCACCTGCACAACTCTCGGCTATTTTCCTTAATACTTCGCTGTCTTTTTCATGGTTAGCTGTCCCCCAGACGATCAGAGGGACAGTAATAGCATCCGCTACTTTTTTAACAATTTTAGCGGCTTCGTCTGCTGAACGATTGATTCCGCCGGGGTCCGTGCTTATTAGCTGAAGGGCAATCATCTCTGCTCCATAGTTGGCAATGCATTTCTTTGCCCAGGCAACAGAGTCATTAATTACATCAGCAAAGGGTTCGATAGCTGCCTCCGGCCAATCATCAGGAGAACAGTCCCAAACTTCCATGGCTATTCGGGGTAAGGTGGGCATCTCATATTCAAAATGATAAAAAGGGTAAGCAGTTTCTCCGCCAACTGTTAGTGTATTATCTTCTTTACCCAGCTTTATCTCTCTGATTTTGCCATTGTATGTAATATCAGGAATCTTAAATACCATTTTTAACCATCCTTAAATTAAACCACAGCTGTCATCATATTGTCATCTTTTCATCTTTATGTTAGTGTTTGGATTTTCTATTTTATACTTATGCTGTTCTTCTAATCTACTTAATTATAGTCTGTTTACCTTAGATTAGCCTTGCACTTAACTTGGCTGCTTTTACAGTATTCATCATCAGCATAGCTATTGTCATTGGACCAACGCCGCCGGGTACTGGAGTGATGGCTGCAGCCTTTTCTTTAACCGAATCAAAGTCAACATCTCCGCACAGGATAGCTTTGCCTGACTTGGTGGTACCGATTTGGTTTGTACCGACATCAATTACCACAACCCCCTCTTTAACCATATCAGCGGTAATAGCTTTGGGGGTTCCGGCAGCTACAATTAATATGTCAGCTCTCCTGGTGTGGGCAGCTATATCACGGACTCGGGTATGGCACACAGTGACTATGGCATTAGCGCCTTCTTTGTTCTGCAAAAGAATATTAGCAATAGGTTTGCCTACGAGGTTGCTTCTGCCAATAATTACTACCTCGGCTCCTTCAATGTTAATGCCGGACCTGATGAGAAGCTGCTGGATTCCATAAGGGGTACTGGGTAAAAAATCAGGTTCACCGATGGTTAATTTACCTACATTCATTGGGTGTAGACCATCAACATCCTTCCGGGGATTAATAGCATAGATTACTCTGGCTTCACTGATATGACTGGGGACCGGCAGTTGAACCAGAATACCATGAATATTTTTATCTTTATTTAACTGGTCAATTAATGCAAGTAGTTCTTCCTCACTGGTCTCCGCTGGCAGGTCATGTCTCTCCGAATATATACCTAAAGCCAGAGAAGTTTTTTGTTTCTGCCCGACATAGATATGAGATGCCGGATCATCGCCCACTAAAATAGTGGCTAATCCCGGTATGAGGTTATACTTCTCCTTAAGTTCGGCAATTTCCGCCTTTAGTTCCTCTCGAATCTGTTTAGCAATCTTGGTGCCATTAATAATCCGTGCTGTCATTTTAACCTTTCATACAAAATATTTGTGACTTCAGAACCTCTGTTTATTTATTTAGGATATTATCCATCAAGTCACTTACTTTCATTACTGCTTTGGAGGTATCTGGCAGGTCAAGAAGTGGTTTTAACTCTAAGTCATACTCATATATCTCTTCATCAAAAGGAATAGTAACTACGTTATTAATCCCCAACTTGGTTATTTCTTCAGCAACGTGGGGGTTAAGGGTTGGTGGAACTGAAGTTATTATTACCAACTGATTTTTCACTACCAGTTTCAGTTCAGAAATTAATTCTTTGATGCGTGCAACAGTTCGGATGCC
>JAQTVP010000053.1 GCA_028707015.1 Dehalococcoidales bacterium
ATCTTTTAATGCAGCCTCGAGGGCAGCCGGATGGTTAGTGGCATAATCTGTTACGGTTTTTTTCAGTTTAGCATGGCCATTCTTGTTGTCATTTGTTTTCTGGTTGCTTGCAGCCTCATCAATTTGCAGAGATGATGGCGTAGCTGATTCCAGCATTCTGGGTGCTTCTGTTTCTTCTAGTTCCTCTGGGTCTGATGTAAATTGAACTAACATTGCCAGACGACCATCCAGGCGCTCGGTGACGGCATCTATCTGCTGGGCATTACCTGTGTTTGCTGTGTAGATTATCTCTGCCACTCTTCTATCGGCAAATTCGACATGTAATTTTACCTTGGCATTGTCAGAAGGATTTAGTGCTAGCTGTACTTGTTCTGTAGCTAGCTTTAGCGGATAAAGAAAGCTGTCAGGCATACTATAACTGGCGGCTACTACGGTACCACCTCCCATCATAAGTACACCAAGAACGATGATTAATGCCGTTGCCCATTGTGGAAACCAGCTTAAAAACGACCGCTTGCTTTTGGAGGATAACTCTTGAATTACTGAGTGAAACTGGTATCTGGCTCTGGCCTTAAATTCAATTCGTGGTTGAATAGTTATTTTATCCCTGGTTGTTATTACCGTCTGCAGTAATGGTTTGAGGTTATCTGCCTGCTCGGGGTAGTGTTCAAGACATTGCTCTACAGTCTCACCTGTTAGAAGCAATCGCTCTATACATTCATTTAGAATATCATTAAATTCGTTATTCATTTCTTGTCACCTGTAGCCTCTTGCGTAGAGCTACTATTGCGCTGTGTTGCAGTGCTTTTATGGCTCCTTCACTTTTATCCATAATTTTAGCTACTTGTGCGATTGGTAATTCACTGGTAAACCGCAATGAAATTACCTCACGTTGTGTATCTGTTAATTGGCGGGTAGCCAAGAGCAGGTGTTCAATATCAGATTTACGTTCAGTTTCCTGCTGCGGGTTGCTGCTATTGCTAACCATTGATTCGTTTAGAGGCAATGTACTGCGTTTATTCTTTCTGAAGTAGTCTATTATTTGATTGTGAGCAATGCGGAATAACCAAGCAGAGAAAGGAGCGCCTCTCCATTTAAATGAAGATATAGACTTGAGTGCATTCAGAAAGACCTGCTGAGTCATATCCTCTGCCTCCGTCACATTTCCTATTCTAACAGCTATATACCGATAAATTTTATCGAAATGCTCTTCATATAACTGTGTAAAAGCTTTTTCATCATGTTGTTGCGCTCGCCGAATCAAGCTTTCTTCATCTTGCACCTGACAACTTCCTACCTTTTACAGCGATCACGGTGTCATCTTGTGCATATAGTATAACGAAGGAGTTTTTAAAAAGATAGGTATCAATCTGGATAAAAAAGATATATTGATAATAAAGAATGTGTTAAAATACCGTTAAAAATAATCACGTTCTTAAAGAGGATGATATTTTGGCTTACCATATGCGTTTAATGCGTAAAGAAGATATTCATCAGGTTTCTGAGATTAGCCAAGAAGCATTTCCTACCATATGGCCTCCAACAAACTATAAACATGAACTGGAAAATCGATTAGCGCATTATATTGTTGCTTGTGATGAAGAGGAGATAACTGAGGAGCCTGTGATGATAGCTCCGCTAGAAGAAAATGTCTCCAGATTAACATATAAAGTAAGGCGTTTATTCAATAATAGTCGTTTCTTTAATCGTGAATCATCTAGGCTGGTTAATCAGCGGATTATTGGGTTTACCGGTTTCTGGATTATGGCTGGAGAAGCTCACATAATCAGTATTGCAGTGCGGTCATCCAATCATGGTCAAGGTGTAGGAGGAATGCTGCTTATATCGGCGATAGATTTGGCTACAGAATTAAATGCCCAGATTATTACCTTGGAAGTACGTGTTTCCAATATTGTTGCCCAGAGTCTTTATCAAAAATATGGCTTTGTTCAGATGGGTTTACGCCGTAACTATTATACAGATGACAGGGAAGATGCTCTAATAATGACTATTGAAGATATAACTGCAGCAGTATTTCGGGAACGCTTTCAGCAGTTGAAGCAGAGTCACTCCAAAAAATGGGGTATAGCTTTGTATCATATTGTGCGATAGGTAATGGCATGAAATTTATTTATTACTCTCAATGATCGGTTAATTTAGTCTTGCAAAATGCTTAAAATATTTCTGGTTATTTCCTGGATTATTAAATTTATTAAGGTATTAATTTTGGGCTTGACTTAATAAAAATTAGTAATTATAATGAAAAAGTATCATATACCTTGGTTCAGTGTTGTTTCTAAACCGGGAACTCTGGATTACACTTCTAGAGCAACTCGAAAAAAAGGGTTTTAGGACCATGAGACTGCATCTAAAACAAGGAGATAACTAAGTATAAAAGGAGGTGCAGTAATGGCTTTAGAAGACAAGACACTGGTATGTCGTGATTGTGGGCAAGAATTTACCTTCACTACTGGTGAGCAAGAATTTTACCTATCTCACGGATTACAGAATGAACCTGGTCGATGCCCGGAATGCCGAGCCAGCCGACGGAGAGAACGTCGTGGTGGTGGCTATGGTCAACCTCGACAGATGTACACTGTAGTATGTGCAAATTGTGGCACAGAAACTACAGTACCATTTGAGCCTAGAGACGGGCGTCCAGTTTACTGTAAAGATTGCTACACTAAGATGCGAGATGAGCAGCGAGTGTAACACTGGAATGAAAGAGGAATAGTAAAAATTATTCCTCCAGAGATGAGACACTCGCTTTTTTCTTACCTGAGTTCAAGCGCTTTTTTGGTAGTGTTACTGGTAGCAGTACTTGATATGAATGTTGGGGTATGTAAGGTTAGTCTGCGATTACCTGAAAACTTTTCTCTTAAAGGGAAGAGGCGAGTGTTGAAATCCATCACTACTCGGCTCAGTA
This sequence comes from Dehalococcoidales bacterium, assembly GCA_028707015.1. GTDB lineage: Bacteria > Chloroflexota > Dehalococcoidia > Dehalococcoidales > JAQTVP01 > JAQTVP01. The sequence goes on from JAQTVP010000053.1 coordinate 2,927, forward strand.
ATAAATTTAATGTTTCCGTTGCTGAGGTTAGTGATAACGACTTTTGGCAATCGGCGGTTTTGGGTATTTGTTGTGTTAGTAGTAATACCCGTTATACCAATGAGGTTCTATCTAAAGTTATAGACTTTGTTAATAATAGTCGCTTCGAGGTAGAATTACTTGATTATGAGATAGAGATTCTACCTGTTTAGTGAGGAGAGCCTTAATGAATACCTCGGCTTTTCTCCATTATCTTCAAGCTAATTCTACTTACAATGGTCAGATTATCCATGTTGAACATATTCCAGCCCTTGACGCTAGTTATGCTGAATTAGATAGGCCGTTGAATGACGGTCTTCAGGATTGTCTTAGCAAACATGGTTTGTCACGTCTTTATACCCACCAGGCAGAAGCTGTTAATAATATTCGCTATGGCAAAAATGTAATGGTTTCAACTTCAAGTGCTAGTGGAAAAACAATGTGTTATAACATCCCTACAATGGAGTCGATGTTAACCGAGCGTAATAGCCGTGCCCTTTACCTTTTTCCTACTAAAGCCTTAGCTCAAGACCAGTTACGTAATCTGCAGGAATTATTTTGCCCTCATCTGTTAAGTTTAGAGGAGCTGGATACTTTTGATGGTGATACTCCATATACTGAGCGATCTGAGATAAGAAAAAAGGCCAGGATAATACTGACTAATCCTGATATGCTGCATATTGGCATATTACCCAATCATCAAGCTTGGACTAAGTTGTTAACTAACTTAAAATATGTTGTTATAGATGAAGCACATATCTATCGGGGAGTTTTTGGTTCTCATATGGCTAATGTACTGCGTCGCCTGCGTCGTCTCTGCCAGTACTATGGGGCAAAGCCGCAATTCGTTTGCTGCTCAGCTACGATAGCTAACCCCGATGAACATGCGGAGAAGATGGTGGGTTTGCCCTTTACAATAATTGATAATGATGGTGCCCCCCATGGAGAGAAAGATTTTATCTTCTGGAATCCTCCAATTATAGATGAGGCAAAAAGCATAAGAGGTAGTGTAAATAGCGAAGCAACGAATATATTTACCGAATTGGTAAATTGTAATATCCGTACCTTGACGTTTGTGCGTACCCGTCGGCTGGTTGAGCTTATTTATAATTACACAAGACAAAAATTAATGAAAATAAAGCCATCTCTGGCAGAACAAATTAAGCCTTATCGGGCTGGTTATCTACCGAAAGAGCGGCGTAAAATTGAGCAGGAATTATTCAGCGGAAAGCTATTGGGAGTGGTTGCTACTACTGCCTTGGAGTTAGGTATAGATATTGGAGATCTGGAGGCAACTATACTTACTGGTTATCCGGGAAGTATAGCCAGTACATGGCAGCAGGCAAACAGGAGTGGGCGGGGTAAGGGGAAATCATTAAGCTTTCTGATTGGTTTGGATAATCCCCTGGATCAGTATTTTATGCGTTACCCGGATTACTTTTTTCAAAATAATTATGAAAATGCCTTAATTAATCCCGATAATCCTTATATTCTAAAAAATCACATATTGTGTGCTGCTTGGGAATTGCCACTAACCATAAGTGACGAAAAAATCTTTGGTCCTGCTTTTAGCAAGAACAGGCTAGAATTGGAAGGAATAGGTCTGCTCAGAGAACGCAGACGAAAACAGTATCTTTCACCTCGTATTGCCTATCCCGCTCAGAATATCAATATTCGCTCTACCTCAGGGGAGAATTATAGTCTTATTGATACATCTACCGATTCTTTACTGGAAACTATAGATGCTAGTGTTGCTTTCTTCCAAATACACCCAGGTGCGATTTATCTGCATCAGGGAGAATCTTACCTGATTACTGATCTTGATCTGGTAAGCCGTACTGCCTATGCACAACCGGCTACAGTTCCTTATTATACTCAGACTAAAGAAATGGACGATTTGCGTATTGTTAGATTAATCCGCAGTAAAAACTTGGGGGAAATAACAATATGCCTGGGTCAGGTAGCGATTACCAATAACGTAGTTGGTTTTAAGAAAAAGGCTCAATTTACTGAGGAAATAATTGCTGAGGAACCACTTAACCTGCCAGCTCAGCATTTTCCTACTGTAGCCCTTTGGTTTGATTTGCCGCTGGACGCTGTTACTAGATTAGAAAAAGAGCAATTGGATTTTGCCGGTGGTTTGCATGCGGCGGAACACGCTGCTATTGCTATTCTACCCTTATTTGCATTATCCGATCGTAACGATATTGGTGGTGTTTCTACTCCTTTCCATTCTGATACAGGTAAAGCCCAGATATTTATTTATGATGCTTATCCCGGTGGTATTGGTATCGCTGAGAAAGGATTTGAGTTGGTGGTAGACCTGTGGCAGGCTGCATTGAAAACAATTGTAGATTGTCCTTGCGAGGATGGTTGTCCCAGCTGTATTCAATCACCGAAATGTGGTAATAATAATAAGCCTTTAGATAAAAAGGCGGCTCAGATATTGTTAGAAGCGTTATTGGAGGAAAGATGATCAAAATTGGGATAAGTCCGATTGCTTTTACCATAGGTACGTTAAGTGTTACTTGGTATGGTATTATAGTCGCCCTGGCGATATTGGTGATAGTACTATGGCTGGTGCGAGAGGTAAGGAAGGGGGCAAACCTTTCTTATGATACCGTTTTTACAGCATCTATAGTGGGCATCCCGGCAGGAATAATAATGGCGAGATTGCTCCATGTTGTTGATAAGTGGGATTACTATAGCCAAAATTTGGGGCAAATTGTGGGTACTTCAGGACTGACTATCTATGGAGCTGTGTTAGGTGCTGCCCTGGCAATCTGGATTTATAGCCGGATAAGCGGTTTTAAATTTGGCTATTTTGCTGACTTGATAGCACCTGCCATAATACTGGCTCAATCCATTGGCAGGTTAGGTTGTATACTTAATGGCTGTTGTTATGGAGCAGAGACATCATTATTCTGGGGTATTGTTTATACTCATCCAGAAAGCTCTGCTCCCTTAGGGATTGCTGTTCACCCCACTCAGATTTATGAAATATTATATAATTTGATGGTTTTTGGCATCCTGCTCAAATTAAGGGGAAAGTTTAAGCCTGATGGCTCAATATTTCTTATTTATCTTAGTTTATATTCTGCCTGGAGAATTGGCATCGGGTTCCTGCGTGATGGAACACCGTTTCTCTTTAATTTACAACAGGCTCAAGTAATTGGGATAATAGTTTTGGCTATCTGTGTTTCAATAATGGCTTTTCGAACGCGTCGGGTGAAGATAGAGAATTAATAAGTATAATACTAACGGAGGACAATCGATTAATGGAGTGGATGAATGGTTTAGCTGGCTTGATAACTGTGTTAGTGTTTGTTATCGGTTTGCCGTTAGTATTAAGAAAACGAAATAAGATGGGACCTCAGAAATTAGAACAGTTTCTGCATCATCTTGGGGAGATGGGTATTAAGGCAGTTCTAGCAGAAAAAGATACAAAAGAAAAAAGGATAGGTGTTGGTCATAACTGGTCACAAAGATCTGAGGGTATTTTTAAGATAGAAGGTAAGAATATAAAATTTATCAATATTAGCAGTGTATCTAGTCAGTATGGCAACCAAGAAAAGTTCTAGCATTAAAGGTAAGATAATTGATATTGAGTGGAAGGGAGATGATTACCTGTCTCAAGAGCTTAACCTTGATTATCAGCTAAAAGACAAGTTGTTGCTCACTGATCTTAAAGAAATTGGGGATCATATTACAATTTACCCTGAGCCAAAACATGAATACGCCAGAATCAGGACTACTTACATTATGCCCTCGCCTGGCTTATTTGAGGCAATAGACCTTATTGCCAGGCATATCAGGTCCGGATGGTAAAGAAGCGCATGAGCGTTGTTAATTATGGCTATCAGTCACCATATATTTATATCTTATAGTAATAATTAGCTGGATATGCAGGTTATAATTAGGGAACGAAAACTTGACAGTTCGGGTATAATATGATTAAATTAAGATGAAGTCTAGGTGTACTAGCCGGAACTATTTTCGGGAGGTGCGAGATGAGGCTTCATGGTTTATTAGGAGTTTGGCAAGTTGACAGAGAATGCCCTGCGTGAGGCAGGGCAAGTAGAACTTGAACTCGGCTCGGGAGAGTAGAGAGAAAGGCCAACTTGGTAGTGGAGTTGCCTAGTGCGGTGGTGAACACTGCGAGTGAGCTGGGTTTAAGATAACTGGGATTCATGAGTGGAGAGTGCTTAAGTGCTCTCCACTTTTTTTAATACCGAATATAATATTGATTAGCCATTGGGTGTTTGTTATTATAAAAAATAAAGAGTTGATTCCATTTGATAATTTCGGTAATTAATAAGGATGGATTTAACCTTTTTAGTTATAAAAAGGGTCATGGTGAAAAAATTGGATTCTTTTGATAGACAATGGCGGCGCTGGTTTGAAGAAAATAACAACGAAGAGCGTATAGTAACTCCTAAGCTGGGGCGAACAGCAAGGATAGTATTTTACACTTTAGCTACAATTCTAGTCTTATTTATTGTTGCCAATATTGGTAAAGGAATATATACAGAGTGGCTATGGTTTAATAACCTGGGTTACAGCAGTGTCTATACCAACATTCTGAAGACCAAAATAATAATCTTCTTTGCCGCAGCTATTATATTTTGTATCTTGTTTTTGGGAAATTTAATGCTGGCCACAAGGCTGGCACCTAAAAGTAAACCCAATATTTGGCCTTGGTCAATAATGCGTCAATTACAGTGGGTGTCCAAGTGGAGTGTAATTGCCGGGACGTTGCTATTCAGTATCATATTTGGGCTAATAGCTCAAAGTAACTGGGAGATGGTACTTCAATATTTTAATGCACAACCTTTTGGCATAACAGATCCTGTTTTTGACAAAGAAATTAGCTTCTATGTTTTCTCATTGCCTTTTCTTAATATGTTACAAAGCTGGTTACTTGGTGCGTTTATTGTAACTTGTCTGGCTACTGCCGGGATATATCTTCTTAGCTACATGGTGCAGCGTATCAGATTTAATTTTACCAGACCAGTATTAGGTCACCTTGGCGGATTAGTAGTAGTTATTTTGGGACTATTTGCCTGGAATTACTGGTTTGGTATCTGGGAATTGGTATTTTCGGAACGGGGAGTGGTCTTTGGTGCCAGTTATACTGATATGTATGCTAAACTTCCATCACAATGGGTTCTGATAGTGGCAGTTGCAATCTGTATGGGGCTGGTTATTTTTAACATATTCAAGCGAAAAATTCGCTGGGTTATCTATGGTATTGCGGGTTGGGTGGTTATTGCTATTATTGCGCAGTTGGTGGTGCCTGGTTTAGTGCAGCGTTTTAAAGTACAACCTAGCGAGTTAGCTTTAGAGATGCCATACATTGAATATAATATCCAGTCTACTGCCGAGGCGTATGCTCTGAATCGGATTGAGGAGCAAGATTTTCCTGCTGAAGAAACCCTGAACTTGGAAGATATAATCCAAAATGAAACGACTGTTGATAATATCAGGCTTTGGGACCATCGTCCATTAAAAAATACCTATAATCAACTCCAGTCTTTTCGGCTCTATTATGATTTCAATGATGTTGATGTCGACCGCTATATTATTGACGGTGAATATCGCCAGGTTATGTTATCAGCCCGGGAGTTGTCTGCAGAGGAGTTAGCAGGAGAGGCGCAAACTTGGGTTAACCGTAAACTGCAGTTCACTCATGGTTACGGTATTGCTTTAAGCCCGGTTAATGAAATTAGTGCTCAAGGGCTACCGGTACTATTTGTGAAAGATATACCGCCTGCGGGCATCTTTGATATTGAACAACCGCAGATATATTATGGAGAAAAGACAAATGATTATGTAATTGTGAAAACAAAAACTCAGGAATTTGACTACCCTATGGGTAGTGAGAATGTTTATGGTCAATATCAGGGGGAAGGCGGCGTTAGCTTGGATAGTTTCATTCGCCGCCTGATTTATGCCTGGCAATTTGGTGATCTTAATATACTTATCAGTAACGAATTGACTTCTGAAAGCAGGATAGCCTATTACCGTAATATTCAAGAGAGAGTAAATCACCTGGCGCCATTTTTACAGCTGGATAGTGATCCATACCTGGTAATTGTAGAGGGAAAGCTTTTCTGGATACAGGATGCATATACTATAACTAATCGTTATCCATATTCTGAACCACTCGGGAGCGAGCTAAATTACATACGTAACAGTGTTAAGGCAGTAATTGATGCTTATAATGGCAGTGTAGTTTTTTATGTAACTGATTCGGAGGATGCTCTGATACAAACTTATCAGACTATATTCCCTGATCTTTTCGTCTCTGGTGCAGATATGCCGGATTCCCTAAAGGCTTACCTCCGTTATCCCGAGTACCAGTTTAATATCCAGGCCGAGGTATACCAGACCTATCATATGCGTGATGCCCGGGTATTTTACAACAGGGAAGACCTTTGGGCTGTGCCCCGGGAGATATACGCCGGTAAAGAACAGCTTATGGAGCCCTACTATATCATTATGCGCTTGCCTGAGGAGGAGAAGGAAGAATTCCTTCTCATGTTGCCCTTCACCCCGGTAAATAAGAATAATACCATTGGCTGGCTGGCCGCCCGCTGTGATGGAGACAATTATGGGAAGCTGCTTGCCTACCATTTTCCCAAGGAGCGGCTGGTGTATGGTCCCAGCCAGATCGAAAACCGAATCCAGCAG
>JAQTVP010000054.1 GCA_028707015.1 Dehalococcoidales bacterium
GAAGTGGGGATAGCTTATGCGGATATAACTACCAGTGAGTTTGCTACCACTCAGTTATCTCTTCAGCGGTTTATTTCGGAACTGGAGCGGCTTAAACCCCGGGAAATTATTACTGCTAATAGTACCGAATTATCTGGTATTAGCCTGAATACTTTAGTTACCCGGTTTGATGATTACTGGTTTGAGTTAGACATTGCTAAAAAAACAATACTCGAACATTTTAATGCGGCTACTCTTGATGGTTACGGCTGTACGAATCTGCCTTTAGCAGTAAGAGCTGCCGGATCTATTATCAGGTATATTCAAGAAACGCAAAAAGAAGTTCAAGGCCAATTAACGAAACTTTCTACTTATTCCACGAGTTCTTTTATGGCAATGGATGTGCAAACCCAGAACAACATGGAGATATTTCGTTCAAATCACTCGGGGACTGTGGACGGTTCACTTCTGTCTATAATTGACTTAACGCAAACAGCTATGGGCAGTAGGCTGCTAAAAAGATGGCTGGGACAACCTCTTTTTAATATAAAAGAATTAACCGCTCGGCAGGATGCTATTAGCTGGTTTTATAATAATATACTGGCTCGTAAGCAGACCATTTCACTACTGAATAAAATGGCTGATATTGAACGGCTGATTAACCGTGTAAAAAGCAGCATTGCTACTCCTCGTGAACTAGTAACTTTACGGTACGGTTTGGAAGTAATCCCCGAACTGGTAAAAGTAATTGAGCAAGGAGATAGTAATAGCTCGATAAACTGGCTGAAGGAAGATTTAAAACCTCGTCAGGATGTGGTCGATCTAATTTCAGAAGCTATAGAAGATCAACCTGCACCTAATCTGGGTGAAGGTGGCGTAATTAAAAAAGGTTTTTCAAAGGAACTGGATAGTCTTTGTTTGGCATCCAGGAATGCTAAACATTATCTAGTTAATTTAGAAATCCAGGAGAGAGAAAAAACCGGAATAAAATCGCTGAAAGTAAGATTTAACAAGATTTTTGGTTACTATATTGAAATATCTAATGCTAATCTTTCTCAGGTTCCTGAGAACTACATTAGAAAGCAAACATTGGTTGGCGGTGAACGTTATTTCATACCTGAGCTAAAGGAGTATGAAGCATTGATATTAAATGCTCAGGAAAGAATTGCTGAGTTAGAGACTGATCTGTTTAAGCGGATATGCCGCCAGATAGCTACTGCCAGTGAACGAATACTAGCTGTAGCTAATGCTTTAGCTAATGTGGACCTTTTTTCCAGTCTGGCTGAAGTGGCTATGCGTTATGGTTATATCCGTCCAGAGTTAACAGAAAGTGACCAGATTGTTATTAAAGGAGGCCGACACCCTATTGTAGAGAGAAACTTGGCTGATGGCACTTTTATAGCTAACGATACATTCCTATCCAATAGTGATGAGCAGCTAATAATTCTTACCGGTCCTAATATGGCCGGGAAATCCACATATTTAAGGCAAGTAGCTTTGCTAGTACTTCTGGCGCAAATTGGTAGTTTTATTCCTGCCGAATCAGCTGTTATTGGTTTGATAGATCGTATCTTTACTCGAATTGGTGCCAGAGAGGATATATCAGCGGGTCAATCTACTTTTATGGTAGAGATGGTAGAGACTGCTAATATTCTGAATAACGCTACATCACAATCACTGATTATTCTTGATGAGATCGGACGCGGGACCAGCACTTATGATGGTTTGTCAATTGCACGAGCGGTTGCCGAATATATCCATAATTATCCAAAACTTGAGGCAAAGACATTGTTTGCTACTCATTATCATGAAATGGTAGAACTAGCCAGTGTCCTGCCTCGCGTGAAAAATTACAGCATTGCCGTTGCCGAAGAGAAAGGAGAGGTAACATTTTTATATAAAATTGTGCCTGGTGGAGTGGATAAAAGCTATGGTATTCATGTTGCTCAGCTGGCGGGACTGCCGAAAGCGGTAGTGCGCCGCGCTCAGGAATTACTGGAAGAATTAGAGAAAGATAGCAGCCGTACCAGGGGATTAATAAAAAGACGGCGACAAAAGAAAGAGATAGTTACCCAGATACCATTGTTTGGGCAGAAACCGTTGGTACTGGAGGAATTGGAGAAAATTGATATTGATTCTCTTTCACCATTGGAGGCCTTGACCAAACTCTACGAACTACAGAAAAAGGCTAAGGAAGAATAGAGGGAGTGAAATTTATTCAACTTTCTTGGTAGGGTGTTGCCATGCTAAATAATTCAGCCTTAGTAAATAGATTGAAAGAAATAAAAGGTGTAGTATTATTAAACCAAGAATGATGACTATCCAAAACTCTAAGCAAAGATCTGCTTTGCCGAAATAGGTAATTAAGATATATATAAAAGAACCTATCCAAAATAGTATAAATATTAATGGGGTAAAAAACCAACCGCTAGGTAGTGGTAAGCATTCAACTAGAGGTCCACTATATTTAATCCATCCCAGTTTTTTGTCTTTAAACTTAAAATAATTAGAAAATTCTTTGGAGAATTGTTGCCAAGGTGCATGATCAACACTCTTTTCAAGCGTAAGCATGTATTCTCTCCATGCGAAAGCTGATTCAGCACCTGACCTACCTGCTCGGATTTGTAACGAGCAAAATAAAATTGCAGTTAAGATAATACCCATTACGGGAATGGTAAGTATCTCATAGTTTTTATTATTATAAATATTAAGTAGTAAAATTATTGCCGCAATGAATATTGATTGACTTAAGAGAAAAATATTTGTTCTTTCTCCCAATGTTCTGAATTCACTGTTATAAAATTGTAATGCCGCATTATATTTGGTAGAAAGGGTTAATTGTTCTGGGCCTACTGGTTTATTTGTAGGCATATAATACTCCCAAACTAAACATATTTACATAATATACATCTTTCAAAATCATTTTTCAACTCAACGTAATATCTATTTTCTAAGATTAACATAAATGCGGAAAACCAATATTATACGACATATATTAAGGCTATGAGTGACTAGCAATACATTTAAATACAAAAACCCCCTCTCCCTGAAAAGAGAGGGGGTTAGCCAAAGGAATAAGGTTATTACACCTCACTACAATACTCTTATTTAGTTTTTATATGCATCACCGGTTACATAATTTTTCAGCGTACCTATATGCTCAATTTTTATTTCCACTGTATCGCCGGGATACATTGGGCCAATACCACTGGGTGTGCCGGTAGCGATAATATCTCCGGGTAGTAGGGTCATTACATTAGAAACAAAATTTATTAGTTCGGGTACAGAATAGATGAGATCATTAGTGTTAATATGTTGTTTAAGTTTTCCATTCAGGTATGTTTCTAATAAGATATTTCCAGGATCAATCTCAGTTTCAATACATGGCCCAATGGCGGCAAAAGTATCAAAACCCTTGGAACGTGTCCATTGTTTATCTAAACTTTGTAAATCACGTGCCGTAATATCATTGAAACAGGTGTAACCCAGAATGTAATCTGATGCTGCCTCGATTGATACCCTCCATACGGGTTTCTTGATTACTACTGCTAGTTCGCCTTCATAATCAATTCTTTCCGATGCTGGCGGATAATTGATGTTATCTTCAGGGCCGATAACTGCTGTTGATGGTTTTAAGAAAATAAGCGGCGCATCAGGTAAACGGGCATGCATTTCTTTAGCATGGCTATGATAGTTAAGACCCAAAGCAACAATTTTAGAAGGTTGGCATGGAGATAAGAGTTTAACCTCATTCAGCTCGTAGGTTTGACCTGATGGTTTAATACTGCGATACGGTTTATCTTCTATAACATGGATAGTTTCACCATATAAAATACCATACCTGGCTTTTTTATCTATGGCAAAACGAACGATTTTCATTGGTTGACATATTTTAACGAAAACACTTGATAAATTGCAAGTATTTTACGCTATTTATTTGAAAGAAATTCTTCTCTTCGACAGTGATTATTAAGTAAAAAAACATAATGGTTCAACAGCATATTAATTTCCGAAAAACATTCTTTTATTCAGTAATATACTTGCCGAAAATTACTAGGTATGGGATTTTGTAAACCTGAGATAATTACTATATCCCTTAAAGTTATTCAACATAAACATGTACTTTTTCCTTACCACTTTCTACATCTACTTCTAGATCACTTAGCGCTTCGATGAGTTTTTCTATGTCATCAATCTTTAGGTTCTGCAGATCAAAATCAACTCCCTTTTCTTTCAGAGCTTCATGCATCTTGTCTGTGGCATAGGGGGGATTGAGGGCGGTAAGTTTTATCCCGGCGTGAATCAGGTTAATCGGTATTCGAATATTTATTCTCTCCGCATGCGGAGAAGATTCAGTACCAGGACCTGGCCTCACCTCGACTCGCAGGTATTTAGAAACACGTTTTCTTGGTAATCCTTCTGTATAATCAGTATTATTATTGATTCCTTCGGAAGCAGTTAAGGTCAGTAATCTTTCCGCTTCTTCAACAGTAATCTTTTGCTCAGCAAGCATTTTAAGGATTCTTTTTTGATTTTCAGCCATTTATATAACCCTCCTATAAGAGTTTATTTAATAGATATAAATACATTTTGTGTTTTATCGTTAACTTGAATTTCTAATCCCTTCAATGCCCAGAATACAGCTAATATTGCTGGAATGAACATAAGGAAAGGTTTTCCTCTACCAACACCCCAGAGCACTAGGGCAGCTAATAGTAAAAATGGTACCAATAGCAGTAGTATAATGATTAAAAAGGGGAATAGGATAAACAAAGGTAACCAAATATTATGCCTGCTATTTATTTTACCGAATCTTAATTTTAGGAACAGTGGCGGTCTGCTCATTTTGATAACCTCTCAATAGCTTCAGATACGGTTATTACGCCTTCCTCAAGCTCAGATAATACGGTTGTTTTCATTGGAAGTGGTTCAGTGTCGACCAGTTTCAAACTGTCAGCCAGACGGTTAAGCCTGTTTTTCACTGTAGGGTAGCTGATACCGAACATTTGCTCCATATCCCTAATTGACCCGTGGCATTGGATAAAAGCCATTATGAAAATCTGATCTTCGGCAGAGAGACGAACAAGGGGCGGCAGTTCGAATTCACCTTCAATGGCTATTTTACTGTTGATAAAGCGGACTCTTTCGACAATTATATCTACCCCTCCGGTTAATTTTGTCAGTTCACTCCATTCTGCTGCCATATTTCCCTCCATGGTAAAAATATGATAATAATTAATAGTAAAATAAATATACTTAATAATAATATATTATAATATTAAAATTGTCAAGTATTAACAAGATATTAATTTGCTAAATTTCTGTGTGATAAGATTGTAGTTTGTAAGAGCAGCCGTTAATTTTGAAATAATATTTAGGATTATGGTGTTTTAATAGTTGCTTACCAGTAGTGCCACAGGAAACAAACTGAAAATATCAGAAAGAGGTAATCCCTTTGTTGATGCAGGGATCTTGAGCTTTTCATTGGTGAAAACATTAAACCAATTTTCAGGAGCATCTTTCGGTAAGATTAGTAAATCTTGTCCCCACACTTGATTTCCTACAGGTAGCGAATCAATACTTACTAATTTTGTCATAAGTCTGGGTACGATTGTCAAAGCCCATGACTTTTCTTGTTGTCGTGCAAAAGCGCATATGTGGTCACTATTATTATTATTGGCCTGAAGCGGAATATAATTTCCTTTTTGAAAAATTTCCTTGTTGGTTTGTCGGTAATTTAATGCCTTATAAGTTAAGTAAAACTTAATTTTGCCATCTTTCCAGGAAGTTAGAATCTGGTGAAGCATTGGTAGTAGCTCTGATGGCTCTTTACGGCTGATTTCGGTGATTATTTCCCGGCGTTTCTGGTAATCAATAGGTCGCCGATTATCCGGGTCCACCAAGCTAAAATCCCATAATTCTGTACCCTGATAAAAATCCGGTACTCCGGGCGAAGTGATTTTAAGTAATACCTGCGCCAGTGAATTGAATACTCCGTAATACGCAATCTGCTGTTGAAACTGCATAAAGTCTCTGAGAAATATATTCTGGTCTGAAGTTTGAAGAATAGCTTCAACAAAATTCAGTAATGCGGATTCATATTTGATATCAGGTGAAAACCAGCTGGTAAAAACTTTAGCTTCCCTAGCTGCCTTGATTATATATAATTTGAGGCGTTTTTTAAATTCCGGCACTTCTTTTTGCCATAATGGCCAGGAGCCTAACATTGTTTGATAAAGCAATACCTGCATGTTTGAATCAGGTACAAGTTGTCCGTTTACCAGTTTTTTTTCGGACTGGTTCCATTGATTCCATTTCTTGAGATGTCGGTCCCATAACTCAGGTATCTCCGAAAGTACATTAAGCCTTGTTCGTGTATCTTCGCCTCGTTTCGTATCATGTGTAGCCGTAGTATTCATAGTGTGAGGGTAATGAGATAAACGGGTCAGATTAAAACGGTGAAAATTTTTAACGGATAGATTGTTTAATTCTGGGTTTCCGCCTACTTCATTGAGTGACAATAGGCGGTTATAGTTGTAAAAAACCGTGTCTTCCAGTCCTTTGGCCATTATTGTACCGGTAAACTGTTGCCATTTGAGTACAAAATGAAGCCATGTATTTTTTTGTGTAAGTTTAAAGTTCTTTGGGAATTTTAATAAAAGTATTTTCCCTACAAAATCCAGTGCATTAAACATTTGCTGCGGATTACGTTTTTGAGTTTCTTTAATGGCATGTTCCAGGCATGATCTATCCTGAGTGGAGACGTGAAAATTATGCGTATAGGTACGGTAAACAGGAAAATTAGCAGTAATCTCAATAATGGCGTTAGTCAATTCAATCAGTGAAAGGCTGGTGGCGGGTTGGTAGTGGTGATAAAGATAAGCTAATTTACGCCCCAGCGCGTGCAGTTCAGCCGGAAATAACTCTATTGCAACTTGCCTCTTTTTATTATAGGTTATATCGTCAAAAGTATGCTGAGAGCCAGTAAACCGGGAATAACTGTTGCCGAGGTTTGTCATTCCTTTACTGTCGATGAAGACGGCATTTACTGCATTAAGAAAATCATATCCCGTGGTGCCGAAGACTGGCCATTTATGGGGCAGTAGTTCATCGTTAGATAGGATCTTCTCAACGATCATATAAATGCCAGGTGTTTTACTATTTGTTTTTATTTTCGGATTCGCATAATGCTGAAAACGAGATAGGTATTCTAAGGGATTAATAAGACCGTCAATATGGTCAATCCGTATTCCGGTTATTTTTCCTTCATTAATCAATCTTAAAATGAAGGCGTGCGTTGTCTCAAAAACCTGCGGTATCTCAACATGGATACCAATTAAATCAATAATATCAAAAAAACGCCGGTAATTAATTTGTTCATGAGATGTTTTCCATGAAACCAGTTGGTATATCTGTTGTGACAGTAAGTTATTCAGGAGGTAAAAACTATTGATATCTTTCTTTTTATTGCTGAATAGAGTAATGTTCTCGCTAATAAAAGTTCTTATCTCAGGGGAAGCGTTGAAAATTTGCCATAGCTTTTGTTTTATTATTTGGCGATCATGGTAAATTTTGTCCGTATTTTGCGGACGGATATTACCATGGGAATTCAGGCATTCTATAGTTTTAATGATCTTTTTAAATTGCTTAAATATGGGATGGTTTCTATCAATAGCGGACTCAAGTATATCCATACGGTTAGTTAAGACTAAATTATATGTACTTATACTTAACGGTAACCGAAAATTTTTATAATGGATAAAAAGGCCATTTTCATCAAATTTAAGAGAGATATTTTGCTTTTTAAACGCCTGGCAATAAGGCGTGTCTAGAATAGGAATAATAATTTTATTTTTATAAATGCTGTTAATAGGATTCCAGTTGATGTCGAAAAAAGAAGCGTAAGGTGAGTTTAACCCGTTTTCCAATAGATCCATCCACCAATGATTTTCGTTGCTTATTGCCATATGATTAGGGACAATATCAGCAAGAAATCCCATTCCATAATGCTTCATTCTTTGAAATAAAGTTTCAAATTGCTCCTCTGTCCCCAATTCCGGATTAAGTTTGGATGGATCAGTTACATCATATCCATGAAGGCTTCCGGTGCGCGCCTTAAATATAGGTGATGCATAAAGGTCAGAGATACCTAGCTGATGCAGATAAGGCACTAATGTTCTTGCATTACTAAAACGGAATTTTTTATTGAATTGGAGTCTATAGGTGGCGATGGGAATCTCTAAATTAGACATAATAGCAAATCCATTCTGAAATTAGTTTAGTAAAAAATAAACTTCTCATGTAACATGCCTGAAACTTTTCAGATTTTATTTGATTTTATGAATAATACCAATGACCAGGGTGATAGAGTAAGAGTAAATTCCCCTTCTGAAATAATTTTTTGTGGAACTAAACTTTCATTTCCATTCCACTGTTTATCTTCTGAATCAAGAATTTTATGCCATTGTCCCGGTTGAATCGGTAAAGTTATTGATGACTGATTCCCATTAAACTTAAAGATCATAAATGCCTCGTTGTTCTCCCCCCAACGGTAAATATATAATATTTTAGATTTCTCATATCCGATTACTTGCATATTATCTTTGCTAAGGCAGGCTAAAGCAGGGGTTGCCTTACGTAATTGAACTAGTTCTCGGTAAAACTGAAGGATAATATGGTGATAGCTTTTTCTGCGTAAGGTGTGATTAAGTTTAGAACAAAGGAACGTTGCTTTTACTTGAGGGTCAGGTAATTTACCTTGCCACTGAAAGGCAGCAAATTCTCTCTGGCGCCCCTGCTTCACTGACTCAATAAGTTTAATATCTGAATAATCGGTAAAAAAATAAAAGGGAGCAATTTCTCCATATTCTTCTCCCATGAAGATAAGAGGTGTAAATGGGGAGAGTAATACAGCTCCGGCAGCTAATTTGAGTTTGTTGAAAGAAACAATCTGACTAAGTCGCTCACCTTGCATACGGTTACCTGTTTGGTCATGATTTTGAGCAAAAACTATGAAGCAGTGTGCGGGTATATTTACAGAGGAAGTACCGCGTTTATGACGAAAATATGGTGAATATTCCCCTGAATAGACAAATCCTTCAGTAAATGACTTAGTAAGGTGATGAAGGTGTCCGAAGTCCTGGTAATACCCGGCTGTTTCACCAGTGAGTAGTGTGTGCAGAGAATGGTGAAAATCATCATTCCATTGAGCGTCTAGCCCGTAACCGCCTAACGCAGGTGACCGGACAAGACGGTTATCATTAAGAACGCTTTCAGCAATAAGGTAAACACGCCGACTTAGTCTCTTTGCTTGATTATGCACACAAATAGCAAGCTCTTCTTGGAATGAATTAGGTGATGTATCTACAATGGCATGCAGTGCGTCAAGCCTGAGAGCATCAATATGAAATTCTGTTATCCAATATAAAGCATTTTCAATAAAAAAACGGCGCACCTCATCACTATCAGGTCCGTCAAAATACAAAGCATTTCCCCACAGGCAATCGTAACGTTCAGTGAAATAG
>JAQTVP010000055.1 GCA_028707015.1 Dehalococcoidales bacterium
CCCTATCAGCTACCCATCCCCAGGAACTCTCTCCAATAACCATACCTACCATCGCCACTGAAAGCATCAGACCCAATATTTCAGTGGTAATCCCGATAGAGGTCAGGTAAAGAGGTAAAATAGGGTGCAGGATGCTCATTGCAAAAACACCCAGTCCCATGGCAACTATTACTGTTATCAGCTCATTATTGAGAATCTTCTTCATCTAACCTGGTAATTCCTTGATTCTTTTTTATTATTGGGGTAATTATTATCCTGAGCTATAGCAATAATATGCGATTAGACTTTAGTTAACCAGGAAGCTACCCGCAATATTTTGAATAGGCATAGTAAGCAACAAGAAAACGCTTATCAAGATTGTTATCTATGATATAGTTTATAGCCTATTTTATTTAATTTACCGTTATGCGGGTTTCTATTTCTATACCGTATATTAAGGGTTACCGCTGATCAGAGACTCCCCCATCAATGGTAATAGTTTTTCCGGTTACGTAGTCAGACAGGTCAGTCACAAGAAATTCCACAACCTTGGCACAGTCTTCAATCGTTCCTTCTCTCCTCAACGGAATCCGCTCAGCAAAGCTACTTCTGTCTCCAAGCCTGCCAGTACGGATTATTCCCGGAGCAATACAGTTAACATTAATATTATAAGGGCCTAGCTCCTGAGCTAAAGTACGCGTATAATAGATGATCGCTGCCTTCGCAGTTCCATAAGGATGATAACCTCCTCCCCTTGCCATAAGCCCAGCAATTGATGAAACGGTTACAATCTTTCCTGATTTCTGCTTTTTCATATATGGTGCTACTGCCATGCAGGTATACATACATGTCATCAGGTTAATATTGAGTACCCTCATCAAAGCGTCCTGAGGACAATCCGAGGGTGTCCCTGTAGTATTGATATCACCTACCCCCGATTCTCCTTTCCTCCCAGGACCAGATTCACTTGAATCAACCTCATCTGCGAATTTAAAAGTGCCCCCCCCAGCGTTAGTGATGGCAATATCAATTTTACCCATCTCACTTACAACCTGCCCCATGGCCTGCTCTGTTACTGTCCGGTCAGTTAAATCAAGCTCAAGACCCATCGCCTTGACCCCAAGCGCCCGGCATTCTTCCACAACCGTAGAAGCAGTCATTAGGTTTTTCTCAAACTCGTATACTGTAAATCCTTGTAGATTTCTGTCGATGATGGCTATATCACAACCCAAGCTGGCTAGCCGCAGGGCATAACCTCTTCCAAGACCACGTGCACCACCTGTAATAACAGCTACCTTATCAGCTAATTTCTTTTCAGCCATAATTTGTCCTCCTTACTCTACTTTAATGCTGATACTATACAGCTTTTTTAATTAATACGAAAGCACATAAGCAATAATTTCTTCTTAACATTTATCTCTTTTAACTCAATTCTACACACTTGCACAGCAAGAAAACCTTATCTTGAGTAAAAAGTAACTGATTACAGCATTAGTTTACCTGCAAGTTTAATAACTTAATCATATTTCTTTTTAATTATGTTACAATGCGCTATAAAACTAAATTTTACATACAAGGCTACTAAATTAACCTTAACGACAGTAAAGAAATGCAGCATAACCATTCATTTTCTGCAGTAAGAAAACCGATGCTGATTACGCTCTTCCTCTTAATAACGGTTATGATAGCTGAGGTTTTTGGCGGCATATTGAGTAACAGTCTGGCTTTACTTGGTGATGCCGGCCATATGTTTATTGATGCTCTGGCTTTAGGCTTAAGCTTGTTTGCTATTAATATTGCCAGAAGACCAGCAACAGACACCAAGACCTACGGCTATCATCGCGTAGAAATACTGGTCGCCCTAACTAATGGTACTATTCTGGTTCTAATTGCAATCTATATCTTCTATGAAGCCTATCAGAGATTCCTGGAACCACCCGTAATCAAAACTCCATTAATGTTAATAGTAGCAACCATTGGCTTAGCTGCTAATCTTATCGGAATGTTATTACTGAAGAAAGCCAGTCAAGGAAATCTGAATGTTAAAGCTGCTTTTTGGCATATTTTAAGCGACACTATATCCTCGATGGGAGTAATTATTGGTGGGGTAATCATGTTAGCCACCGGCTGGTATATTATTGATCCGATAATTAGTATTATTATCGGCAGTATCATACTCTGGGGGGCATTTAGGATACTTAGAGAATCAGCAGATATCCTGCTGGAATCAGTTCCCAAACATATCCAAATTAGCAAAGTTATAGATACCGTTAAAAGTGTTGCCGGTGTTCAAGATATTCATGATATTCATATCTGGACAATCACATCAGGTATTTATGCTTTAAGTGCTCATTTATCTATTGAGGAACAAACAGTAAGTCAAAGTACCAAAATAGTAGCAGCAGTTAATCAAAATCTAGCCCGGAATTTCAGTATAACCCACACAACATTACAACTTGAATGTGAGACCTGCCCCAATGGCCTCATCTGCAATCTAAATTAACTCTTTACAAATTCTGGCAGCTCTTTTCCCATGAACAACCTGGTTTAACCCCCAGTTTAGCAATCAAGAAGCTTAGCCTTGAGCGTTTTCAAATTAATCACATCTTCTTTGTTATATTCAAGCAGTTTATTCAAAGCATTCATATCAAAGGAGTTGACATATTTCCACCACAACCGTATGGCTTCGTAGCCATTCATATCTCTCAGTTGTCTTGCAATCCCCAACTGGCATTCCACAGATTTTAATCCGCCATATAGATTTTTATCCCAGCAATCAAGCATCAGGTCACGATGAGGAAACATCTGGTTAAGATTAACCCCGAGAAAATCATTAATAAAAGGTAAATCAAATCGGCTACCATTATAGGTATGGATAACATTTACATCCTTTAATGCCTCTAAGAGATTATTGGCAGAAATATCCTTACCTACCAGTTGAACAACTTTCTCATCTTCTCCGCAACAAATATAAATACCAATCACCGTTACTATACAGTCAGCAGAAGATAGTCCAGTGGTTTCAATATCCAGATAGGCTTCAATTGTGTTTTGCATATAACCTCAATTAAGTTTCCTGCTCATATTATATAATTACTCTCGTTATTTTATCCAGCTAAAAATATTTAACCTGATAGAGATAAGAGAGGGAATACAAATTAAAATGGCTGAGGTTAACTATATAGACAATTCTATATATTTTGTAAAATGCTTTTTAAACTGGTACTATTTATCCACATTATTTTCTAAACTAGAAATAAGACTATAATACAATACTATAGGAGGTAGTTAAAATGTCGGAATATTACTTTGACCACATTCATTTCAGGAGCCCAGACCCTGTTAAAACGGCCGATTTTTATGAGCAAATGTTTGGCGCTAAGCGGATAAGTATGCGCGATGATGGTGATGGGCGAGCCATGGTAAAACTTGATTTAAAAGGAATAACTATATTGATTAACCAGCAGGCAGATAAAAATGCCCAAGTCGGTTTAGTCCACTTCGGGATTAGGACTGATAATCTGGATGAAGCAGTAACAGCAATGAAAGAAAAAGGTGTGAATTTCAGCCAGGATGTAAGACAGGTGAGGCCAGATTTTAAAATGTCATTTCTTGTAGCCCCGGAGGACGTATCTATTGAACTACAGGAGGGGCAATTCTAATTTAAGCTGGTTTAACAATTGCCGGATTAGGTAATTATCACTCAAAAAAGGACAAGCGCCGTTGCTAAAGCAAGAGTGTAAAAAACCAAACTGAAAATAAAAAGGGCAGGAGCAACAGATGATTGTAGAGAATAAGCATCGAGTTGCGAAATGGATGAGATGGACAGCACGACTAATAGGGTTACTTACTGCCGGGCTTATCTTAATAATGTTCATAGGTGAAACCGTTACCGAGCTTCTAGATGAAGGATTGGAGCCAGTTAATGCTGACATAATGGCAGGTATTCTAATAGGTGTCCTTGGAGTTATTGGACTAACAGGTTGTATTGTATCCTGGTGGAGAGAAAGGCTTGCCAGCTTACTACTAGTTTTAACTGCTGCCGGATTTGGTATCCACATAGGAATTTATGCCGGACGCAACCAATTCCTTGCCTGGTCAATAATTGGCCTCCCGTATCTTGTCGCTGCTGCGTTACTCTTCTACTCTGGGAAGCTTTCAAATAAGACTGTCAGCGAAAAACGATAAAGGGTGGATTTACTTGAAAGTTAGAAGGGAGACAATTGTAATGTGACTGTTTCCTTGATAATATATTATGTTAGTAATACATTTGAATTCCATTACATTGAAGTAAAAGGGAAATCTCTATGAACAACAGGGAATCTGGAGAATATGACCCCAATATCGATAACCATCCTCCAGCTTGTACCTGCGCTGAATGTACGAAACAAAGATTAGGTAAAAACCAATCCATACGGTCTAGAGCAGAAAATTACCTTTCATTCAGAAGAACTAAAAAACCTTCATTACCTTCATCTAAACAGACCGTTGTCAGAAGAGACAGTAGGCGAATGTCAACTTGGTTATTCGTAGCGGTAATGATTTTTTCCTGTTCGCTAATTGGGCTTGGTGCTACATTATTAATAGGCACAGTTATACCCCTTTATTTACTGTTAGAATTCCCCATTATCTTTTCTATTGAGAAATGGCTTTATTACCCAATCGCAACTAGGAAATACAAATATATTGGGCAACTATACAGGTTATTCTTAAATCTCACTATATTGTTCCTATTAAGTTTAATTGTCTGGTCTGGTATATATCTATTCTCTCAACAGTATTTCAGCAACTCTCTTATAGGTAGTCTTGTATTCTTAGCAGAACTTGCCTTTTTTATTTGGATGTGGCGAGTAATTTCTAGGAATAGGTGGCGACGGCCAAGTATGAAACTTACCATATTTGTCTTATCGGTTATTTTTATTGTATTTGCCTTTGCAGGTGTAAATCCTTTTAGTACTTACAAAGATACAATAATTAATAAGATATCCAATCTATCTTTTTCTCTTAACGACAAAGTATTACCTGCTTCAGAAAATAGCGTAATAAGTAGTACAGATAATGAGCCTAATGTAGTTTTTGAAAATCCTTTAACTGATATGACCAGTAAGGGTGAATACAAAAAATTACTTCATTGGCTTGGTACAGACACCGAACGGGGTTCTTAGCGGTAGTGATTGTTATGGCGAATTTATAGTGTTAATAAATAACAAAGAGGCAGAAAATCCCACGTATCGAGAATTATTGGACTTTCTGCAAATTGATAAAACTGATCAATATCCCTATCTATATGTAGCTTCTGTTATTGGATTTTATTATGGCGATGCAGAAGACAAAATAGACTTAACAAGAATTCAAGACATCATTGACGGGACTCAACAAACTTTGGCCCCACAAATCTGTTCGGATTTTGCCGAGAGACTGCACAATAATGCAGAAACAGCTGGTATAAGATGTGGCTATGTGAGTCTTGATATGACTGGTTATACCGACCCAGGTAACTTAGGAATAGCACCAGATAGTGGGCATGCATGTAATGTATTTAAGACGACCGATAGAGGTTTAATATATATAGATTGCACAGGAAATACAGTTAGTGATGGTCCAATAAATAACGACATGATAGTCGATATCCAAATTAGTCAACAGTATAACCCAGATTTTCTATTCCCAAGTGGTGGCTGTTATATTCCAAATGGTCAGATGGGAATCGTCACAAATATGCTGGTTACTTGGGATGGCAATTGGAGATAGAATCGCTATTTTAACCATGCTATCCCAATGTTTGACTCTCAATCAAAAGGTCTTCCAGTCAGCCGTTCTGTTATTTAATGCTTAATCCCGAAACGCGTTGGCACCTGTAACTAGACCAGGGAGACCCCCCATTAGAAAGGCTATTCCCACGGTTTCAGCAATCTCAGCATCACTTGCCCCTAAAGCACGAGCACGTTTGGCAATACTTGCCACGCCATCAGGATGAGCTAGTAATGCGTCACCAAGCATCGTCATCAATGTTTTTGTCTTGAGGGACAGGGCACCCTCTGTCATTACTGCTTCACGGAGTCCGGTCACCTGTTTGAATAGTTCTGGAGTCTGTTTCTCCATAATGGTCTGCCAATTAGCTGCGCCAGATGTGGTCATTCTACACCTCCATGTATAAACTAAGTCTTGATCTTTCTCCCGCCCATATATATTTGGGCTTTATGACTTAGCTATTATCCGCGGTTAAATTATAGCACAAGTAAATTAGACATAATGTGGCTTTAAATCGTTTAGCTAAAAATCAGAAGGTAAATACTCATTAGTACTTTTTTTATGCTATAGTTTCAGCGTGATAAATATGAAAAAGACACGCAAACCAATAATCGGAGGAATTCTGGCTATTTTTTCGGGAGCTCTTGGTTTATTAGGGATAATTAATTATGCTGTCGGTTTGAGCGATATAAGCGGCCTTAGCAAAGGAGATATGCCTCCGTTCGTACCAAGCATCATTTTCGAAATGCCTGTTCCCTCGATTATTATTGCTGTACTGGCTCTGGTTGGCGGAGTATTTGCAATTACCAGAAAGAGATGGCGATGGGCACTCACTGGTGCAATTTCAGCTACCTTATCACTCATTCTTTTAGGTATTCCAGCTCTTATAATGATAGCTATATCCAAAGATGAGTTTAAGTAGTGCTATTATGGTAACCTGCTACTAAGCAGAGTATCCAAGTATATCTTATCACTCCAAATGGACATACCGGATTACCTCTATTAGGCTTATAAGAGGAAAAATGGGAAAAAGAAAATATGTTTTCATTCTATTAGGTATTGTAATGATTACTGTCTCGTTATTTATCTTTTTTAGTGAGGTAATAAATATGAGAGTTTTTTTAATTCCGGTGACGAATAATCTGGTACAAAATATCGTTGGAGCACTAATGCTTCTAACAGGACTAATATTAACAATTTTCGGCATCCGCAGTAAACTTACCAGTAACTGAAGCAGATAATGATAATTTAAGCTAACTTAGCTATTATAGGACAAAAGCAACATACATAAAACAGCTTTCAAGAATATATATTCAAACATATTTCGTCAAGAGGAGAAAATAAATACTATTTTACCTAGATTTATGGTTTCTCTTTAGCTTTTTGGAATTTTAAATATACAGCTATTCATCCCCCCATTTATACTTTTTCTTCTTATTTGTTAATTTATTTAATCCACAATTAAAACATATTCCATTATGACAGCATATCTCCGCCCCGCAATTAGGACATTTCCACTTATCTGCTTCCTGTTCGAGAAAATACATTATGCCTTTCTCTTTAATAAATTCAAGATTTGCAATCATGCTCATCCTGAAACTACTACCATATTTTTTATCAATACGCTGGAGACTTAAGCATGGAAAATTATCACACTGATAACAGTATTGCACCTTACCCTGTAAGAGCAAATCACACTTCTTCTTAAGGAATGCACATTTTTTATCCCTTGGTCTGCAACCAATACAATAGGGCATCCCTATTCCATTACTTTTAATATCATATTTAAATGCAAGGTAACTAGAACATATACCACAATTCATGCCACATGGAGTAATTAATTCTTCTCTCATTTATATTTTCCTTATTACCTCTGCTATAATTCCTTGTTTATTTATTTTATCGCAATTACATTTGAATATCTCTCTTATTACCTATAATTACAATAACTTAAATAACTCTACGGTGTAATTATCTACATATTCCACTCTAAAACCAGATTTCTATTATGTTATTTATGTTATTTGAGTTTTTGAAACCATATTTTAAATATTTTTATATAAAAATACCTTAGAAACTTGCCAAACTAGAAACCAGATAATAGAATAAAGTTGCACGGGAAATAATTCAGAAAAGAAGGTAGATTCAAAATATGAAGGGGGTAAAGTAACAGTGATTGTTATTTGTGCACTAATAACTACGGTTGAAGGTAAGGGAGATGAATATCAAGAAAAATTCCAAGGTCTGGCGGCTAAGGTTCGTAAAGACCCAGGAGCGATAACTTATGCTCTTCATCGTAAGCTGGATAACCCAGACCAGTTTTTTGTTTTTGAACAATATGAAAATGAAGAGGCTATAAAATATCATGCCGCAACAGAACATTTCCAGGCATATCGCCAAGAAACGGCCGGTTTGGTAAAAGATCGTCTAATTGGACGTTACAGTGAAGTTATCTAAAATTTCTAACTATATTGATAAAATTTAGCTAGCAGACTTTTTGCCAATATAAATAATAAAGTGATAGCATTAAGTACAAAACGCATCTAATTATCATATATAAATTTACTAGACAAATAGTATCAATGCTATTCGCATTCGATTCTTGATGCTCAGTTAGAATTAGTTCCCTGTACCTTCCAGAATTTCGAGTTATTCCTCTTTAGCCACAACATAAAATATTACTAATCATCAGTGGCTTCGAAACCATATGGAGATAGCCAGCATGACACTAAGCACAATAGCAATTATATAGCCGATGAACCCGAGTAAAGGAATATTAGCCACAAAAGGAGCTACCTTAGACATTACAATCACCGATGATGATATCAGTAATGCCGCGATAATAATAGTGAGTGACAGGTGATTAACAACTCGTTCCATTGTCCTTATTATCAGCTCCAGCCCCACGTGTTCAAACTCAATCTTGAGCCGGCCTTTTCGGAACTGACGCTGAATAACGCCGGCATCGTAAGGCAGGTCTCTTACCAAGTCCAGGACATCATTTAGCCAGTAATAGAGTTCGTACGGCTGATGGAGGAGATTCAGCTTTTGAGTAAGGACTTTCCGGGCATAAGGTTTACCGAGGTCCATCAAGTTGAAGTCAGCATTAAGCAAGCGGGCAATTTCCTCTTGAATCGCAATACTCTTGGTAACCCAAACTAGCTGAGGGCGAAGTCTGGCGCCGTGTGCTATAATAGCCCGCATCATAGCAAAGAGCATTCCCGCAAGGCGGAGTTCACGCACAGGAATATCACCATATTCTTTGATAATAGCGGACATAGATGGTTCCAGTTCCTCGGCTGGGATTACATCTTCAGACTCCATCAGCTCATTTAGCGCCCGCGCGACTCGTTTTTCATCACTAACTGTAATAAAGTAGATCAGCTTTGCCAATCTTTCACGGTCGCGCAGAGATAGTATTGCCATCATACCGAAATCTACCAAGCCAATGACATTTCCTGGCAGTACAAAGATATTACCGGGGTGTGGATCAGCATGGAAAAAACCATGCTGGAAAGTTGCTTTGAACCCTAGAATGGCACCACGTCTGGCAATTAACCGCAGGTTATAACCCTCATCAATGAGTCTTTTTTTTTCTGATAGATTGATGCCGTCCAGATATCCCATGGTAACGATACGCTTTGTGCACAACTCCGGATAGACCTTAGGTATATGAATCGTCTCATCTCGGGCAAAATTATGTGCAAAACGCCCCATGTTACTAGCTTC
>JAQTVP010000056.1 GCA_028707015.1 Dehalococcoidales bacterium
TAGCTTGCATGAGTTCGAATCCTTCAGCGTAAGCTTGCATTAGTCCATATTCAATTCCATTGTGGATCATCTTAACTAAATGGCCGGCACCACTGGGACCAACATAACCATAACCCTGCTGTGACGAAGGTGCTAATGTCTGGAAAATAGGCTCCATTTTTTGGAACGCTTTTTTATTGCCTCCAACCATAAGGCAGTAACCTTCCTTTAGTCCCCATATTCCACCGCTAGTTCCTGCATCAAGATAGTTAATCCCTTGTGCTAAAAGTTTGGACGCCCGGCGCATACTGTCTTTATAATTTGAATTCCCGCCATCAATAATAATATCGTCTTGAGATAATTGTAGGGCCAAGTCGTTAACGGTATTTTCGGTAGGTGTACCCGATGGTATCATTATCCAGACAGCACGGGGAGTAGTAAGGCTTTCCACCAAACCGGAAATGGATTTATAACCTTTTGCCCCTAGCTCAACAAGGTTCTCCACCGCTGTTTCGTTGGGATCATATACCATAACGTGGTGACCGCCTTTCAATAGACGAATGGCCATGTTACTGCCCATACGCCCTAAACCTATCATGCCAAGTTCCATAGTAACCTCCCTCAGATTGTTATTTTAATTCATTAACCAGCTTCAAAATATTATTTTCGTTATCTTTAGTCAGCTGAATCCGTATTATATTTCGTCCTAATGACTGCAGTGTCTGAAAATCTCCTAAAGCTTGTGCATCAGCAACTGTCCCAAAAGTGTAGGGCATATCAGGAATTGGTATATCTCTTTCATGAACAGTAATAATTTGCAGGAATAATCCTGTGTTCGGTCCTCCTTTATGAAGCTGTCCTGTTGAGTGTAAAAAACGTGGTCCGTATCCAATGGTAGTTGCTATCCCATATCGTTCGGTAATTTTTTGTTGCAGTTTTGCGAAAGCGTTATCCGTTCCTTGATTCTGCTGTATATAAGCCATGATAGCCAAATAACTTGGTATTTTAGCCTTATTCAGCAGTTGAGCTAACGTTTCTTCTGACTGCTGGCTGGCAGGCAGATTGCCGGAGGTGGTATACTCCCGTAAAATTTGCTCTGTTGCCTCCTTAGACTGCTGCACATCAGGTTGATTAAAAGGATTAATATTTAGTATTGCCCCGGCTATACTAACGGCAAACTCCCAGCGATAGAACTCTGCGCCCAGATCATATTTGTCCTGCATTTCAATAACTAGAACCGGGTGTCCTGCAGATTTTATACACTCAATCGCCCTATCTGTTTCCGAATTATTGTCGCCCTTAAGGCGCTGGTAAACAAATAACCTGTCGTTACCATAATTGATTGCTTTCATTAATGGTTCACCAGTTACTGGGATAATACCCTTGCCATCCTTGCCGGTACTTTCTGCAATAAGCTGTTCTACCCAGAGGCCGAAACTATTAATAGACGGAGATGTAATCAGCGTCAGTTTGTCCCTTCCTCTAGCAGTTAAAGCGCCTAGGTATGTGCCGAGCCAGACTCCTGGATTATTATGAACAGGCACACAGGAAGCACAGGCCTCTCTCATAACGTCGGAACGCTCTATTAGCTTCATTATGTCGATTCCTAAGAGTGCAGCTGGTACTAAACCAAAGTAAGACAGAATGGAATATCTGCCACCGATATCCGGATGGTTTAGGAAGGTACGCCGAAAATTATTAACCGCAGCTAATTTAGTTAGCGGAGTTTCGGGGTCGGTTATGGCGACAAAATGCTGTCCAGCATTTTCTTTTCCAACTGACGATTCGACCAGTTCTTGGAAGTAATGAAAGAACACGAGGGGCTCCGTTGTCGTGCCGGATTTTGAGGAAACTAAAAATAAAGTGCGGCTTGGATCTATTGATTCTGTTATCGATTGTATCCAGGATGGTACTGTTGAGTCCAGTACTATAAGTTCTGGATAGCCGGTTGCATTATTAAATACTTGCCTTAGCACTTCAGGCCCCAAACTGCTGCCGCCCATGCCCAGTAAGACAACATGGTGGAAACCATCATTTATAATTTCTTGCGCAAATGCTTGTAGGTTTGGTATTTGTTCAGACATTAAATCGGTAACACGAAGCCATCCCAGACGATTTATAATTTCAGTAGGTGTCAGTTTCCAAATAGTATAATCTTTTTGCCAGATACGTCGCACAATATTATTTTTATCCAAATCAACCATAGCGTTTTCAACATTACTGATAAAAGTACCAAAATCTACGCCTGGATATACGTACTTGGTTGCCAGCAGCTTCACTTTTTTGTCTTCAATGCCGGTCATAATCTTGTCGAACGATGTAGCAAATGCCTGCAATCCCTCAGTAAGCAGTTTGTCTGTTAAAGATTTCATGTTAATTCCCGCATTGGTTAGATTAGCTATTGTCTGCTCAGCTACAGAAATATCCAAATCAAGACTGGTTATTGCTTGGCCATACTCTAGGAAAGCAGCAATAGTCGCCGGAGACATAGTGTTTACAGTATCAGTGCCGATAAGTGGATCGATATACATGACATCGCTATAAGCCGGATTTCTCGTGCCAGTGCTTGCCCATAGAAGCCGTTGCATATGGGCACCGCTGGTTCTTAATATTGTGAAACGTTCGCTGTCAAACGCTTTCCTAAAATTATGATATGCCAGCATGGCATTAATAAAAGCGGCTTTACCAAGTAAACTCCTAAGTTGTTCCTGCCCTTGTCTAATGCGCTCTTCTAAAAGAGTATCAACTGCTGTATCTATCTGGCTGAGAGAAAAAGAGGCTACAGAAGTTACGTTATCAGTATTCTTACCCTGATTGCCTCGATCACTAATACCGGTAATGTAAGCTTCAATAACCTGTCGGTACATTTCCAGAGAGAATATTAGAGTAACATTGACATTAATGCCGTCACTGATAAGCTGGCGGATAGCCGGTATACCCTCTGGTGTGGCTGGGATTTTTATCATAACATTCGGTCTATTCAGGGCAGCAAATAACCGACTGGCTGCTGTTATAGTGCCATTAGTGTCATTAGCTAATACTGGACTGATCTCTAATGATACATAGCCATTTAACCCGGATGACTGATCATATATGGGGCGCAGTATATCAGCTGTAGTTCGTATATCTTCTGTTACCAAAGCTTCATATATAGATACTGTATCTTTACCGGCTTTAGCTAAATCCAATATCGCCTTATCATAATCAGTGCTGCCAACAATAGCTTTCTCAAAAATTGTAAGATTGAAAATTATTCCGCTTATTCCTTGTTGGATAAAATTCTGGAGTTCACCGGATTTGATTAGACTCCTGCGAATGTAATCAAGCCAAATAGCTTGGCCTTGCTGTAAAGCCTTCTGAATAGAATTCATTTTGTTAGCCCTCCTTTGTTGCCAGCGATGCTTGAGCCTCTATAGCGGTGATTTTACTTAACCGACGGCGATGGCGTGCTTCTCCAGTAAACATGGAATTAAGAAAAGACTCTACCAGCTCTATGGCTAATTCAATACCAATAACACGTGCTCCAAGACACAAAACATTCATGTCATCATGTTCTACACCTTGATGTGCTGAGTATGTGTCATGACAAAGACAGGCTCGGATTCCACGAATCTTGTTGGCAGTTATGCAGGCTCCGACTCCGCTGCCACAGATTAATATGCCTCGATTTACCTGTCCTGAAATTACTGCACTGGAAACTGCCAGTGCAAAATCGGGGTAATCGTCATTAGGATCAAGTGCATAGGATCCCAGATCTAAAAAGTCGTATTTTTTATTTAAGCGTGTGACCAATTCATTTTTTAGTTTAAAGCCACCATGATCGGCGCCCGAGGCAATTTTCATTTTCATGATTCACTCCTGTGCGTAAGTTAAATGTAGTAAAGCATAAAGCATCGCGGAGGCATTTCCTGCAGACAGAATAAACCGATCCCATAATACATAGGCCATAGGGGCTGCTCCCATCGGAGTTCCTAGGTGGCCTGATTTTGCCTGCTGTACCCTATCTACCGCTAGGAAGCGAATGGTATTTATACATAATTCATCAAGTTCTAATGCGGTCATCTTAACCTCTTATCTATGGCGTGCGAATGCCGCTGCTCCAATGACTCCAGCTTTATTACCTAAAGCAGCCGGAACAATATGTAATCCTTTCAATGCTGTCTCAAGCGCCCGTGAATGAACTATATGCTGTACTAAAGAGATATATTTCGGTAAACCTTGAATGACGCCACCGCCTAATATAACCAGGCAGGGATTAAAGGCATTAATAACTCCCACTAAACCGGCAGCAAGGAATTGTGCCGTATCTTCAACTATACGTTGAGCTAATGGATCTCCGTTCATATATGCCTCAGTAACCGTAGCGGCAGAAATATTCTCAGTACTCCCGGCTAGTGCCAACAGTAATTCACCCGCTTTTGGTTCATTGTGTACAATTTCTTGTGCTCGCTCCCTTATTGCCCAACCACCTGCATAGGCTTCGAGACATCCCTGGTTACGGCAATGACACTGGCGGCCGTTACTAACAATGGTCATATGTCCAAACTCTCCACTAGTATTGTTGCACCCTTCCAGTAGCTTGCCGTTGCTAACGATACCACCACCAACACCTGTACCAACAAAGAGGCATATTAGATCATTAATGCCTTGGCCTGCGCCATAGAGCCATTCACCGTATGTGGCAGCCCGTACATCGTTGGTTACTATTACCGGTAATGCTAGTTTATCTTCAAGCTTTGCCTGGAGAGGTATATTGTGCCAGTCAAGATTCGGGGAGAAACGTACTATCCCGGTATCTTTTTCAATTTGTCCGGCTATCCCGATACCAAGAAATTGTGCCGATTGATTAGCTTTATACAGACAGATGTTTACACTTTCGATAATACTATCAATTATTCTATCAGGACCCTTTTCTGGTTGTGTTGGGATACTGTGTGATACCAGAATATATCCGGTTTCGTTTACTAGAGATGTTTCTGTTTTTGTCCCGCCCAGATCCACTCCTAGTACCAGTGAATTTTTAGCAGTATTATTTTTCATAGTTTAAATTCCTTTGCCTAGTGTAATTATGCTCTGTAATAAGCTTCCGACTGGTTTCAGTCAGTTTTTAAGGCTGTACCAAACTTCCATTCAAATCAAACAAGAATGCTTTTATAATAGCGAATTTATCATAACAATAAAGTGCTGGTAATACCTAAAAACAAGTATTCTATTTCTTACTTACCATGAGTATATTGTAGCTTATTGCTCTATTTTATATTAATTGAGGAGTATTCTGAAACAGATGTTTGATCTCATTTGAATTTAAACCAACAAAATTTGGGATGCTTAAATAGGAGCTAGTTAAGGGAATAATAATGAGGAGGACCGATAATTTATACTAGTAAATATTCAACTGCACACTTCCTCGATTTTATCTTCACTACTGGATTGGATAACGGTCTAGTATTGGTATTCACTTGTATAGTTTGTAACTATTAGCATGTGATTTTAAAAAGTCAAGTAACATTAACGAAGCTACAATACTCCTGGTTTTAATTAATATCTTACAAAATACTAATTTTAATCATATTAGATATTGTACAGGTGTACTTTTATTTATTTTCATTATTTCAATAACCGTTCTAGGAGTATTATCGTTTAATATAGTGTGTAAGTTAAGATAGCTGTAATGAACTAATTAGCCGTTAATCGCTAGCGGTTTTAAAATTATTTAATCCCTGCATTAACTTTGTGAATTCCTTAAGTTAGTTATACCAGTGTTCATATTTTCTTTACTAGCGTCAAATTTCTTGTACCGATTTATATTCTCAATGGAAACATATCAAATCTGCAGACCAATAACCCGAAGATTATTAGTGCAAATGTAATCTCTCCTAGGTAAAAAGAGGAGTTTGGGTACGATAATTTCTGGGATTACTCTACCTATGCTACAATAAGTAAAAATTACAGCAACTTATACGGTTACTGCATTGTAGTTTTAGGGAGGCGTATTATAATGATGCCACCATTCGCATTAGATTCCCCACTTCTGTAAAGCGCATGGGCTGGGGGAATATTAATTGTCTCTGTTCTGGTGGTATGGTTAGTTATGTTCGGATTGAAATACCTAAGGCGGAAGTGGGAAAAACGGAATAAAACTGCTGCCGCTCCATAGTTATTGAGGCGCCTCTCCAAGCCCATTTTCTTATTGTTTGTATCCTTGGGGCTTCTTTTGGCACTGACCTCTTTATCCTATCTAGCACCATGGTATTACTACTTGGGGAAAACTGCTATTGTATTTGTGATTGTTATCGTTACTTATGGATTAGCACTGAGTGGATGGTTGCTGCTGGGTTGGTATATGCGCAGAAATAAAGTGCGCCAAAGCCTCGTCCGTATGGTACAAAGGATCACGATAATAATTGTCTATGCAGCTGGTTTACTTGTGCTATTGGACTACCTGGGAATTTCTATCAGTCCTATGATAGCAGGATTGGGAATTGGTTGTCTGGCGGTAGCTTTAGCACTTCAACCTACTCTAAGTAACTTTTTTGCTGGTACCCAGATTGTGCTCGACAAAATGTTACGTGTGGGTGATTATATCGAATTAGACAGTGGTGAAAGAGGATACGTTGCTGGTGTGGGCTGGCGTAGCACACGGGTTCGTACAGATTTCAATAATTTGATGGGCATTCCTAATTCCCGTTTAGTAGATAGTATAATTACAAACTATTACGGACCGGATATGGAACTAGTAGTTATAGTAAACTCAGGTGTTAGTTACAGTAGTGATCTGGCTCAAGTGGAAGATGTAGCTTTGGCAGTAGCACGAGAGATAATTGAAGAATTGCCAGAAGCTGTAAAAACGTGCGAACCATGGTTTGCGTTTGAAGAATTCGGAGACTCGAATATACATTTTTGGGTTTGGTTATATGCGACAGACCGGGTTGGTTCGTTTCGTGTAAAAAGTGAACTCATTAAGCGCCTTCATTCCCGCTTTGCACAGGAGGGGATAATAATCAATTACCCTGTTCGACTGCTTACTTACGAAGATTCTAAAGATAAGAAACCTTTCCTCTCAGTAAATGTCCATGGTCTTGAGGAATCAGTTGAAAATAACTGATAATGTGGTCTTGTGTTATACAAGTTATATCCTCTACTTTTCTATCTGGCATATCACACCTTAATAATCTCATGCGAAATCGTTAATTAAATAGAGATTGTTTCTCTGTATTTAGCTAATTAAAGCTTTAAAGATATGATATACCAGATACTATTCATTGGTGTGTTACTAGCCTACATAGTCCCTGTTATACGTTATTGATAAATTACCTTATGCTTCTTAGTATAATGAAGCATATTAAAATATCGTAAATATATACCTTTACTGGTACGCAAAGGTATATATCAGTATTTAAAAAATAAGGCTCCCTAAAGAAAAATACCTTAGAGAGCCTTTATTTAGACGGCCTGCTTATTTGCTAGTTTTCCATATCCACTCTAACTATCTCTTTACTTTGCCTTAGTCTCTGTTCCATTACAGGTTTAATGGCTTCGACTTGGTCTTTATAACTGTAATTATCATTAATTTTTTTGTTAATTATTTTAGCAAGCTCTTTATCTTTATATACCTCTTCGATCCATTTCTGTAATTTGTTGAAATCTATATAACCTATAGAACCAGTGCCTTTTATACGTAAATCCCCTGTGTTATAATGCAAAAGGTTAATAGCCTCTTCAAATCTATATATTGATACCTCTGTGTTACCGGCCATTGGGTGCATATTAACTCCAACAAAACGCTCTTTGAAATCCACCTCAGCTAAAACTCTGGCAGCCAGTTCTTTGGAGGGCTCAGACAACCTTACTATCTTATCCACTTTTGTGACTTTAACCATTATTTTCTAACTACCTAGTTTACCTTTACTTTGAAGCTCATCGGCAACTTTCTTTAAGCCCTGCTCCTCTAATGTGTTTCTAGTGGGCCACCCTGAGCTTGGATCCCAGCCTTCAAGTTTATAGTATTTTGTCTTCCAATCTTCAAACCCGGTCCTACTTAGTGTCCTGCCGATACAATTGGAGTAACTCCATTTTCCATTTTCGTGTATAGGCAAATAGTAGGGGGTTGTGGTTGGAACATTATAGACATATTCACTAAAAACTTCCATATCCCTATGCCTTCCCTGCAATGCCCATATAGACCTATCCAGGTTCCAAATTTTTCTGCCAATTTCCATCCCATCATTAAAGCTTAAATCTTTTCCGGTAACAGCATTAAAAAACTTAGGCTCGCCTTCTGGTGTGGGCCCTAACATATCAGCTGCATTAGGCGAAACGAACAAAGGCCACATCCAGTCACAGTACAGAGCTGACTGTTTCCAGAACCTTGTATAGTGCCGGTGCCAGGCTATCGTCTTAGCCCTGTGTTCAGAATAAATACCCGTGGGCCCCTCGCTATAGTCAAACATAAATGGGTCGCCTTCGTATGGCGGTACCTTTGATGCCATAATTTCTGCCAGTTTTTGTGCCGAGAAATAAGGTTCTACCCCAATTCCTGCTGCAAGCATTGGCAGCCACATGACCACATGGTTGATGCCGTGTTCATTTATATCTCTGTCACCCAGTAGGGAACCATAAGACCATTCAACCTCTGCCCTGGGCTCATAATGCTGGCGGTATCCCCAATTTGGGAGAGGCAGCAGACCACTTGCCGTGTCCTCATCATATCTGCCCCACTTTTTTGCAGCTCTGGCAGGTCCTGAAGCTAAATCTTCACCTATTCCTTCTCTGTAGGCTATTGCTTTGATAAAAGCTTCGATAAATTCTCGTGTGCCGTATTTTTCAAATGGCAAGTCACAATCGATTGCTTTCCCTGGTCCTAGAATCCCCATCTTATAGAGGTCTCTTAGGTAGGCTATAATTCCTACAGAGGCACTATTGATACCGGCGTATTGAATCAGGTCAGTTACTATTCCTTTTTGCCATACTTTTGGTGCAGCTTCAAAAAGATTTGAAAAACTTGCTTCCATGCAGGTTCCTTCATTGCGAATACCGCTTTGTGTTCTCATACCACATGCTGCTCCGCAAGCCTGACATGCATGAGGGCGAGATGGTTCTACCACAGGACCCAATGTGCCTCCTGCGGGGGAGCGTACCAGAACTGACCAGCGTGCTATAACACTGGGATCTGGACTTATACGTCTAGGATTATCCACATCATATTGGAAGTTCTCTTTCCACCATAACCATGCATCCAATAATGCCTGTGGATAAGCAATTTCTATACTACCTGTTCCAGTAACACTGATTGCCTTTAGATTTTTAGAACCGAAAACAGCGCCAAAGCCACCCTGGCCGGCACCATGCAGGTCATGCATTAAACAAGCCAGGCTGCTTAGATTCTCGCCTGTGGGACCAATACATAAAACCGCTGGCCTTTG
>JAQTVP010000057.1 GCA_028707015.1 Dehalococcoidales bacterium
GCTCAAGCCACAATACCAGCAGTACGCCTTGCCGCAAAACAAGGGGTCAACTTGGTAAAAGGTACTACCGGGCTAACATCTGATGATATAAATGAGATTGACCAATTAACACAAACTCATAAAGTTGGAGCGGTAGTAGCCCCCAATTTTGCTCTGGGCGCAGTGATACTGATGCATCTGGCCAAGATAGCAGCTAAATACATGGACTATGCTGAGATTATAGAGCTGCACCATGACCGAAAAGTTGATGCCCCTTCCGGGACAGCTTTATCTACAGCGAAAATAATGGCAGCAGCCAGAGATAAACCATTCAAACGTCCTCCCGTAGAAAAAGATAATGTTCTACCCAGCCGAGGTGAGGAAGT
Source organism: Dehalococcoidales bacterium (assembly GCA_028707015.1). Taxonomy (GTDB): domain Bacteria; phylum Chloroflexota; class Dehalococcoidia; order Dehalococcoidales; family JAQTVP01; genus JAQTVP01. Next base: position 366 of record JAQTVP010000057.1, read on the forward strand.
TGAAGGAATTAATATTCATAGCGTGCGCCTACCCGGCCTTATGGCGCATCAAGAGGTGCTCCTAGGAGGTTTAGGCCAGACATTAAGCATAAGACATGATGCTATTAATCGAGAGTGTTTTGTCCCAGGTGTTATACTAGCCATTAAAGATGTAATTAAACGTCAAGGGTTAGTCTACGGCCTTGATACTCTACTTGGTTTACAGGAGGAAAAATGAAGGGTCGCAGATTAGCCATTGTTGGTGCTACTGGAATGGTAGGACAAGAGTTTATTAAAATCTTAGAACAGCGTAATTTTCCTTTAGAGTCTATTCAACTCTTAGCCTCAGACCGTTCGGCAGGTAAAAAGCTATACTTTAATCACCAGGAAATTGAAGTCAAAGAGACGGTTCCCGAATCCTTCAAGGAAGTAGATATTGCCCTTTTTTCCGCTGGTGCTGAGACCAGTCGTCATTTCTCTCCGATAGCGGCTAAATCAGGAGCAATAGTTATTGATAACAGCTCTGCTTTCAGAATGGTATCTTCAGTTCCTCTGGTAATACCAGAGGTTAACCCGGAAGACATTAAGCTGAATAAAGGGATTATAGCTAATCCAAATTGCTCCACAATTCAAATGGTAGTGGCACTATACCCGTTACACAAGGTTAATCCAATTACCCGCATTATTGTTGATACCTATCAGGCAGTATCCGGCACTGGTTCTGCAGCAGTAGATGAGCTAACCACACAGACCAGGCAAGTACTTGATGGGCAAAATACCATTCCTCATGTCTACCCTCACCAAATAGCTTTTAATATATTACCGGAAATAGACGTTTTTCTGGATAACGCCTATACAAAAGAAGAATGGAAGATGGTAGAAGAAACAAGAAAGATAATGCATGCAGATAATATAGCTATTTCGGCAACTTGTGTACGAGTGCCAGTATTCAACAGTCATAGTGAGGCAGTTAATGTAGAATTCTCCAGAGCTATGTCTCCTGATGACGCCCGTCGTATTCTTGCTCAAGCTCCAGGTGTAAAAGTATTAGATGACCCAACTGTAAGTCTTTATCCTCATGCATGGTCAGCAGCCGGTACTGATGAGGTGTTTGTAGGACGTATCCGCCAGGATGCTTCTCACCCGAACGGACTAGCAATGTGGATTGTAGCAGATAACCTGCGTAAAGGAGCTGCTTTAAATGCTATCCAAATCGCTGAGGAAATGATTAAAGAATAACTTTAATCAGGGAGGAAAATAATGAAAAACCTAGGACGATTAATAACAGCAATGGTAACTCCTTTCGATAAAGAAGGAGAAGTTGATTACGAACAGGCTAAAAAATTAGCTTTAGCTCTATTAAACTCAGGAAGTGATGGAATACTGGTAGTAGGTACGACCGGAGAATCACCGACCCTTACTTTAAAAGAAGAATTACGGCTGTTTGCTGAAGTAAAATCAGCAATTGGCGATCGAGGGTCTGTAATAGCCGGTACTGGCAGTAACAGTACTGCAGAAGCATTAAAAACAACCAAAGAGGCAGAAAAAATTGGAGTAGATGCTTGCCTTTTAGTTGTCCCCTACTATAATAAACCAACTCAGGAAGGATTATACCAGCATTTTAAAGCCATTGCTCAGAGCACTAATTTACCTTGTATTGTTTATAATGTACCCGCGCGCCACGTTGTTAATCTGTCTGCCGATACCCTTATCAAGCTCAGTAGGATTGATAATATCATCGGAGTTAAAGAAGCCAGCGGTAACTTGGGGCAAATCGCGCATATAATACATGGTACGAGTGAAGATTTCCTCGTTTGGAGCGGAAATGACGGCGATACATTACCTATACTTGCTTTAGGTGGTTACGGGGTAATCAGCGTAGCTTCACACCTGGTTGGTAGTCAAATAAAAGAAATGATGAACAGCTTCATTAATGGTAAAATAGATAACGCGGCTCAGATACACCGCCATCTTTTAACGTTATTTGATGCCTTATTTGTTATCTCTAACCCAATACCGGTTAAATATGCAGTCAATTATGTGGGCTTTAATGTAGGCAACCCACGACTACCTCTTACTGAGCCAGATGAAAGAACAATTACTATCATCAAAGATACCCTGAAAAATTACAAGATTGACTTACCAATATAAAGCTAAAAAACCTTGCTAAGCAACAGGGTTAATTTCTATAGTTTGGTTACGTTCTGCTCCTACTGAGACATAATCGATTGGGCTGCAAATAAGCTCGCTAAGTTTGTTTAAATATTCTCGTGCTTTAACTGGTAACTGCTCATAATCTCGTATGTCACTGGTTGGAGCTAGCCACCCAGGCATCTCTTCATAGACAGGTTTGCACTTTTCCAAATCAGCTATTCTGCTTGGGAAATAATTGATTATCTTCCCATTTAGTTCATAGCCTACGCATATTTTTAATTCAGGTAATGTATCAAGAATATCAAGGCGAGTAATTACCACACCGGTAAAACCATTAATTTGTGTGCTAAAATGAGCAGCAACGGCATCAAACCACCCACAGCGACGTGGCCTGCCTGTGGTAGCGCCATATTCATGAGCTCGTTCCCTAATCATTTCTCCCATACTATCCTTCAACTCAGTAGGGAAAGGGCCACCCCCAACTCTGGTACAATATGCTTTAAAAACACCAATTGCACGATTAATCTTAGTAGGGCCTAAACCTGCACCCAAACAGCTTCCTCCCACCAATGGTGACGAAGAAGTTGTATAGGGATAAGTACCAAAATCAGGATCAAGCAAAGCTCCCTGAGCACCTTCAAGTAATACTTGATCACCTCGCTCAACAGCTTCAGTTAACATTAGATTAGTTTCGCGAATATAAGGATTTAGTTGGTCGCCATACTGACAATATTGATTGTATACCTCTTCCAATAAGAGGGGTTTAACTTCATAAACTTTTTGCAAAATAATATTTTTATACTCAAGTATGTGACGAAGCCGTTCTTTAAATGCTTCTTTATCCAAAAGATCTCCAACTCTAATACCCAATCTAGCTGTTTTATCAGCAAAGGCAGGTCCTATTCCTTTACGTGTTGTACCTATTGCCTGACCCGCTCTTGATTCTTCTTCCAGCCCATCAAGAAGAGTATGATATGGCATGATTAAATGAGCACGATCACTGATAAACAAGCGGCTAACGTCTACTTTTCGCTGTTTAAGCTGGTTTATCTCATCAAGTAGTACAGCTGGATTAATCACTACGCCATTACCAATAACACAAATAACATTCGGCGAAAATATACCAGATGGAATAAGGTGTAACTTAAACTCACCATATTGATTAATTACCGTATGACCGGCATTATCACCCCCAGAAAAACGAACTGCAATTTTTGCCTTCTGAGCAAGCAAATCGACTATTTTTCCTTTACCCTCATCCCCCCATTGCGCCCCAACAACAGTAACAACTGACATTATTTTCCCCCTGTCCAAGATGAATACCCTTCTATTTATAATATAGGCAATTTATTAAATAAACAATAATTTGCATGGCTATTCATTTTGTGTTTGCTTCCATACGTATAATAATCTCTGGATAACTGTAATTAAACTAAATACTGCAATAATACCTAAGGCAATATATAAAACGTTTTCAATCTGGCTTAACAATAAGCCTAATACAAGAATAATTACCCTCTCAACTCGGGTAAATAAACCTATTCGGCATTCCAATCCTGATGCTTCTGCCCTGGCTCTTATATAACTAACCATCAGTGAATTAACTAAGACAACACTAACCAGTATAATTCCCGTTTCGGCTTGCTCACTAACATATAGGACTAAAAGACCAAGAAGTAGTATTGCCTCTGATAAACGGTCAAAAGTAGAGTCAAGGATAGCCCCAAATTTAGTAACCTGATTAGTACGACGAGCCAACGCTCCATCAATAGTATCAGCATAACCGCCAATTAGCACTACAATACCCGCTATAAAGAGATGCCCATTAATTATTAGTATTCCAGCACCTGCGTTCAGCAAGAAACCAATCCAAGTTATAACAATGGGATTAAGAGATCTCTTAGCTAGAAGCCATACAACTGGTTCAGTAAAACGATAAGCCAGAATCCCACGAACTTCATTTAACATTACTTTAAAATAACACTCTCTTCTTATTACTAATTTCTTATCTATGTCGTCGTTATTTTAATTCTTTTTTTTATAGTTTCGTCACGTATTCTAATATAGTAATCTAAAATTTTTTGTGTAACAATCTCCCATCCATATTCTTTAGCTGTTTCTTGAGCTCTTAATCCCATTTTATGTCTAAGCCCCTCATTAGCTAAAAGATTAATTAGCGCCCGGGCTAACAGTTTTTCATTTCTAGGCGGCACCAATATTCCATCGTCACCATCAGTCACTACACTATTATACCCTTCTATATCTGTAGCAACAATTGGTTTCCCGACAGCCATGGCCTCAAGCAATACAATGCCAAAACTTTCTAATCCTGTGGCCGGTGAACAAAATACATCGGCTGTCTTATAATATCGTGGTAATTCTTTTTGTGGTTTCCCACCAACAAATATGACATCACTTAAGCCACTATTTAAAACTTCTTTCTCGTAACCGCCCCGCAATCTCGTCCCTGGACCCACTATTATAAGACGTGCGTTAGGCACCTCTTGTTTTACTTGTTTAAAAGCTTTTATAAGATAATACGCGCCTTTTTGCTTCTCTAAACGACCAACGAATAAAATATTAAGTTTCCCATCACAATATTCACTTATTGGAGATACGTCAGGCGAAAAGAGTTCCAGATCAATACCATTTGGGATAATATCATATTGTCCAGGAATATATTTATTAGCGAACTGCATAGCCGCCCTTGATACCGCTATTTTTCCATGAAGCCTATTCTGACGCCTTTTTATCATCATAGTGCTAATAGGCCTCCCGAAAGTATAACCCGGTTTACCACCATACGCATGAAAAGTACCAATATTAACTGCTCCAGAAAAACGCAGCACAGCACTACAGAGCATAGGCATATATGGTTCATGGAGGTGGACAATATCAAATTTTTCCTGATTAAGAATGGATTTGATAGTATGGCCCAGCCTCGGTGATAATGTAATACGGCAAATAGTACCACCAGCAGGAACAGGAAAGGATGTTCCTATACGTATAAACTTATCACCAGTGTCCGGAGCATTTCTAGATGAGGGAGCAATGATTTTAACCTCATGTCCGCATCTCATAAGGTATCGCTTTAAAGACGCTATATGGATATTGACACCACCAGGATATGTAAAATCATAAGGTGAAACTAATGCTATCTTCATGAGTAGTTGTCTTAACCCCTCCCCTGCTTAATCAGACTCTCATTTAGAAGAAAGGTTTTTCTCTACCGCCTGCTTAGAACTTTCAATAAACTCTTCCACCATACGGTGAGCCTCATCATCTGTATATTGTACTGGCGGTGATTTCATAAAATAGGAAGATGGAGCTTCCAACGCACCTTTTAAGCCTCTATCCAAAGCAAGCTTACAGCACCTTATAGCATCTATAACTACCCCCGCAGAGTTAGGGCTATCCCACACCTCAAGTTTCAAATCTACATTTAAGGGAACATTACCGAAAGTTTGTCCCTCCATTTTTATATGGCAAAACTTACGGTCTTTAAGCCACGGAACATAATCACTAGGACCTACATGAATATCCTCTACTGGGAGTTTATAGTCAAGTTGAGAAGTTACCGAATTAGTTTTAGATATTTTCTTCGATTCAAGGCGTTCGCGCTCCAGCATATTCAGAAAATCAGTATTTCCCCCAAAGTTTAACTGGTAAGTCCGCTCCAGTTTTACTCCACGATCTCTAAATAATCTTGTCAATACACGGTGGACGATAGTGGCTCCCACCTGAGATTTAATATCATCACCAATAATAGGCAACCCTCTTGCACTAAAACGCTCCTGCCAATATTTCTCTCTAGCAGTAAAAACCGGTATACAATTAACGAAACCACAACCAGCATCTAGTATTTGCTCAACATACCACTTAGTTGCTTCTTCACTGCCAACCGGCAAATAGTTAAGCACTACATCAGTTTTGGTTTCTTTAAGTATTTTAACTATATCTGCAGTTTGCCCGGGTGCTTTCTCAATTATCTCAGAAAGATATTTACCTAAACCATCATGAGTCATGCCTCGCTGAACTTTAACACCTGTTGTGGGAACTTCGTAAAATTTAAAGGTGTTATTTGGTGTAGTAAATATTGCTTGTGCCAAGTCTTTACCAACCTTGTTTTTATCAATATCAAAGGCTGCCGTAAAGTTAATATCACTAATATGGTACCCACCCAGATTAACATGCATTAACCCAGGTACAAATTCAGTTTCTTTCGCATTTTTATAGAAATGGACTCCCTGAACTAGTGATGAAGCACAATTACCTACACCTATTATAGCTACATTTATCTTTCCCAAGATTAATCACTCTCCTTCTAGTACCGCCCCCGCTCCACCAGTAACCCTTTATCTTCCCCATCTATTTTAATTTTTTATCAAATTTTATTAACCTACTGTCTGTTTCCCAGTATTAACTATTTCTTTTCATTCCATCAATTTCTCATGCCAACATAAATACATCAAACAATTAGCGTAAAAACAAACTGGAGAAATTAAATAAAATTTCCTAATAACTAACCTTGTCCTATTCTAAATACTTTAGTACCACAACTAGGGCAGACTCCTCGCGTAGCTGGTCTGCTATTTTTCAGAGTAACTTTCTCTGCATTTTTTATATCTACTTTTTTTCTACACTTAAAACAATATGCTTGCATTCTTGTTGCCTCCTTCTAGGGTTCTTCTGCACTATATTCCTATTACACGTAAACTGTCAAGACTAACTTAAGACAATCTATTAACCAATTTAATACTGTTTAATATTATCATCACCAGCAATTTCATCAAGTAGCTGCAAAAGGTGATTTCCGCGCTCAATAGAATCATCCCACTGAAAGCTTAATTCAGGAATACGCTTAAACTTCAAACGTTTGGCCAGTTCATTACGAAAGAAACCGGCGGCAGCAGCCAAAGCTCTCAACATCTCTTGTTTTTCTTCTTCAGTACCTATACGACTGACAAATACCTTAGCATGCCTGAAATCAGCAGAAGTAAAAACTGCTGTAACCACAATAAAATTACCAAGCCGAGGGTCTTTAACCTGTCGCTGGAGTAGCTCACTAATCTCTTGACGAATAAGACTGTTAACTCGCTCAATACGATGCGACATAATTATTTACTCTCTCAATTAGATTTTTCTTTCCTGAATATTTCTAATATATCACCAATTTGAAAATCATTAAATTTATCAATAGTCACACCACATTCATAACCATTAGTCACTTCTCTAACATCGTCCTTAAAGCGCCTCAAGCTACCAATATTAGATTCTAATATCACTTTATCATTACGTACAAATCTGACTGAGGCACCACGAGTTATTTTACCCTCAGTAACATAAATACCAGCTGCTTTTTCTTTTTTACCTGCATCAAAAACATTCCTCACCTCAGCACGTCCATCAATAACGTCGACATAAGTCGGCTCCAATAAACCTTTGATAGCTTTACCTATATCATCAACCAAATTATATATGATATTATAGCGGCGGATACTCACTTCCTCCACATCGGCCAATCGCTGAGCTCCGGCCTCAACATTAACATTAAATCCAATAATAAGCCCTTTTGAGGCAATAGCCAACAGAACATCGCTCTCAGTAATATTACCGCTTCCGCTGTGGATAACTCCCACCTTTACTTCATCTGTCCCCAGCTGGACTAATGAATTTCTTATTGGTTCTATACTCCCTTGAACATCAACCTTAAGGACAATATCGAGTTCTTTAATGTGTCCAGCACTTATTTGGTCATGAAGATTATCAAGTCTAACAGATTTTGGCATAAGAGAAGTTCCCTGTTGTATTTCCATTTTATGTTTTTGTATTAGCACCTGTGCTTGCATTTCATTAGTAACAACAGTTAGTGTATCTCCCGCTTGAGGTATTGTATTTAAACCCAGTAATTCTACAGGAGTAGCTGGCTCAGCCCTTCTCACTCGTTTGCCCACATCGTTAAACATAGCTTTTATCCTGCCCCACGTAGTACCAACTACTACGGTATCGCCTAGCTTTAAAGTTCCATCATGAATGATTACCGTAGCCAAGGGCCCCTTAGTCTTATTAAGATTAGCTTCAATGACTACCCCTACTGCCGGTCGAGAGGGATTAGCTTTAAGATCTTCCATCTCGGCCACAAGCAGAAGATTTTCCAGTAATTCCGAAATACCTGTTTTATCTATTGATGAAGTGAGAACACAAACAGTGTCACCTCCCCACTCCTCAATAAGCAAATCAGCATCAGCTAGTTGCTGCTTAACCATATCCACATTAGCGTTAGGTCTATCAATTTTACTAATAGCCACCACAATAGGTACGCCAGCAGCTTTAGCGTGATCAATAGCTTCCAGTGTCTGCGGCATTACGCCATCATCAGCTGCTACTACTAAAATAGTAATATCCGTAACCTCGGCGCCACGTGCTCTCATTGCCGTAAAGGCTTCATGTCCAGGAGTGTCTAAAAATGTAATTTTCTTCCCATTAACATTTACCTGATAAGCCCCAATATGTTGAGTAATGCCGCCAGCTTCGGTATCCATCACATTAGTTTGCCTGATAGCATCCAGAAGCCTGGTTTTACCATGGTCAACATGCCCCATAATAGTAATCACCGGCGGTCGCAGGCTAAGACTCTCGGAATTTTCACTTTGAACCTGCTGTTTTTTTATTTCACTAATAACATTAGTTGTTTTCCGGCGTTTTTGAGGCTGAAGATGCACTTCATATCCAATATTAGTAGTTACTGCTGCTGCTGTTTCATAATCAATAACTTGATTAATATTAGCCATAATACCATTTCTC
>JAQTVP010000058.1 GCA_028707015.1 Dehalococcoidales bacterium
CATCGGGCTGGTTTTATTCATTATTACTCTGGTGGTTAATTTGATTGCTGAGAAGGTTCTGGAACGCCAGAAAAGGAAATTTGCGAGGTAGTTTTGGCTAAAAGGACAATATCAAAAAGACAATTATCACAGCGTGTCGCTTTCGGATTACTGATAGCTGCTACTATTTTAGTTGTTGTTCCGGTTGTGTTTATTATTGTACAGATAATTATCAGCGGTGCTGATGCTATTAGCTGGGAATTCTTAACCCAATCGCCATCACAAGCGGGTAAAGCCGGTGGTATTTTCCCGGCCATTGTGGGCACATTTTTACTTATGTTGGGTACTATTATTTTTGCTTTACCACTGGGTGTGATGGCGGGAATTTATCTTGCGGAGTATGCCACAGCTAACTGGATTACGCGCTCTATTAACCTGGCAATAATAAATCTGGCAGGAGTACCCAGTATTGTCTATGGTCTGTTTGGGCTGGGCATATTTGTATTGACATTTAATTTTGGGATGTCATTACTTTCTGCGAGTCTTACCTTGGCCTGTCAGGCATTAGCTATGACAGTAACTACTTCTCGTGAAGCAATACTTACGGTACCCAGAGAATACAGTGAAGGCAGCTTAGCTGTGGGGGTTACTAAATGGCAAACTATCAGGCATATTGTTTTGCCACAGGCTTTACCAGGAATTATTACCGGAGCAGTTTTGGCCATGAGTCGTGCTGCGGGAGAAACAGCGCCAATATTAGTTGTGGGAGCGGCTTTTCTCGTTCCTGGTCTACCCCAGTCTCCATTTGATCAATTTATGGCGTTACCTTATCATTTGTATACTGTTTCAGCACATGTACCGGGTATGTCAAAGAGTATCATCTGGGGAGTTGCCCTGGTTTTACTGGTGGTAGTCTTGTCTTTTAATATACTGGCTACGGTGATTAGAATAAAAACCCGCCAGCGGAGGACTTAATTTTATGGAATTGAATCAGGTGTTATTTGATAAAGAGAAAGTGGTTGAACTAGGCGAAGTAAAACTGAAAACCGAAGGTGTGAGTCTGTATTACAGAAATTTCCAAGCGTTACGAAATATCAGTCTGGAGATACCTGATCGTGCAATTACTGCAATTATCGGGCCATCAGGCTGTGGAAAATCCTCTTTCCTTAGATTATTTAACCGAATGAATGACTTGATTGGCGGTGCTCGGGTAGAAGGTAAGGTCGAGTTTGATGATATCTCTATTTATGAAGATGCAATTGATGTTGTTGAACTCAGAAAAAAAGTTGGTATGGTGTTCCAGAGACCCAACCCGTTTCCGATGTCTGTATTTGAAAATATTGCCTTCGGCCCCAAGCGTCATGGTAAGAAAAATCGTAAGGAGATGGAAGAGATAATAGAAAGGAGTTTGAAACAGGCTGCACTCTGGGACGACGTAAAAGACAAACTGAACCAATCGGCATTGGCTCTCTCCGGGGGGCAACAGCAGCGGTTATGCATTGCCCGGGTGCTGGCGGTGGAACCGGAAGTTATTCTGATGGATGAACCGTGTAGTGCCCTTGACCCGATAGCTACATTGAAAATTGAAGATCTTATGCGGGAATTAAGCCAGGATTATACAATTATTATTGTTACGCATAATATGCAGCAGGCGGCACGTGTTTCTGATATATCTGCCTTTTTTATGATGGAGGAGGATAGAGCCGGTATTTTGGTGGAAAAAGGGCTTACATCTGAGATATTTACTAATCCAAAAGATAAACGTACGGAGGATTATATTACCGGACGTTTTGGCTAAAACCGAGTGGGGGTTTAATTATGGAAATGCGAACTAATTTTCACAAGAAAATGCGGGGAATTCAGGATGAAATTATGGTATTGGGAAATATGGCTGAGGTGGCTATCTCCCAATCTGTTGATGCTTTAAAGAATAGAAATCTGATACTGGCTCACCAGATAATCAATGACGATATTAAGATAAATCGGAAGAGATATGAAATAGAAGAAAAGTGTACCCAATTGATTGCTACACAACAACCGATGGCTAGTGACCTGAGGACTATGATTTGTGTGCTTAATATTATTACTGAATTAGAAAGAATCGGAGATTATGCTGAAGGTATAGCTAAGATTGTGATAATGATTGGTGATGAACCACCTTTGAAGCCCCTCATTGATATTCCCCGTATGGCCGATAAAATAATCCAGATGCTACGGCAAAGCCTGGATGCCTTTGTACAGCGTAATGCAGAGGCTGCAATCCAGGTAGTTGATGAAGATGATGAGATTGATAATCTCTATAATCAGGTCTTTAGAGAATTGTTAACTTTTATGATAGAAGATCCGAGAACTATTACCAGAGCAACCCGCCTTATCTGGGTAGCGCATAATCTGGAACGTAGTGCGGATAGAGTTACTAATATCTGCGAACGCATAGTCTTTATTGTTACTGGTAAGATGCAAGAAATTGGAGCTTCCAATTATTAAAACAAGTACCTTGATGATTGATAAATTTTCTTCAGCCGTATTCTTGTTATATAGATAAAAATGCCATCATCTCTATCCGTTATGAGATAATCTAACTGATTTGTTTAAAGATAAAAGGGAGCATTTATGCTCCCTTTTTAGTTATTTGACATCTGTTTATTTTGTGACTGGAGTAATGCTCTTTCTGCTAAATACCTAAATTCTTTTTAATAAGTTCTGTAAGTAAAATCAACCATATCTGGATAGACGCACCACCAACCTGTTTGACTTTATCCTTGGCCTGATTCCATATTTGATTTTCACGTGCATAATCTAAAAATTCGTGCCCAGCCCAAGTTAAGCGTATTATCATTGCTTCCGGACTTGTATTAGTAAAATCTGTAATATCAGTTGTTATGGCCAAGCCCGCTTCGCCCAATAAAGTAGCATGGTAGCCTATTTGTTCTTGGGTATAACCATCTATCTCTATTGAGGGAGCAAACCCAGATGAGTTTGCTTCAATTGCCAAGAGCATCTTACGTATTAAATCCATATCACGTTTCATATCAATATCGGTATAAGCATATCATATCTTCTAGTTCAGTTTATAGAGTAAAATCTTTGTTGCCTTTTATCAGCGAAATCGGAACGATATTAGTTATTTTGTATGATTGACATTTAAATACTGATGTAATAAAGTCGTCAGATTAGAATTAATCGGTCATATTGGTTAGAGGAGGTATTAATATGAGTTACCAAGATCATTTTGGCAGATTACGTCTCTATAATGGGTTTATGGGGTTATTGCATCTGATTCAAGCGGGCGCAGTATTCGTTTTGAGTAATGATTTTACGATACCGATAACAACTTCACTGGTCAGGTATATGCCCGAAACGGATAAACTGGGGCCAGTTACCGAAAATTATGCAGATTTACCGTTGGGGCCAATGGTAGCTATATTCCTGCTACTATCAGCAATTGCTCATTTTACTGTTATTTTACCGGGAGTATTTGGCTGGTACACAGGTAATTTGGGAAAGGGCATTAACTATGCCCGCTGGTTTGAGTATTCGCTTAGCGCATCTTTGATGATTGTCCTTATTGGTATGCTATGTGGTCTTTATGATCTGGCCGCACTTATTATGGCATTTGTATTAACCGCGGTGATGAATCTATGCGGGCTGATGATGGAACTGCATAACCAGGTTACCGAGAAGACTAATTGGACTTCCTATACAATAGGCTGTATTGCTGGTATTACTCCCTGGATTGCCATTGGTATTTATTTCTTCGGTTCGCTGATAACCGCAGAAAATGTGGTGCCTAAGTTTGTGTACGTTATTCTGCCTACATTATTTGTGTTTTTCTTTAGTTTTGCCCTGAATATGTTACTGCAATATAAGAAAATCGGACCGTGGCGTGACTATCTCTTTGGTGAGCGCATGTATGTGCTGCTTAGCCTGGTTGCTAAATCAGCATTAGCCTGGCAGGTATTTGCTGGTACATTAAGACCGGTTTAGTAAAAAATCCGGTAAAGATTTGTGGTGAATAGAATAAACACAAAAAGGAGGTTAATTGCTATGCCAGAGAGTAATAAGCAAATACAACAAGGTGAAACAGCATCCGATTTCACATTGAAAGACCAGAATAGACAAGATTTTAAATTATCAGACGTAAAAAATAAAAAAATACTACTTTCCTTTCATCCATTGGCATGGACCAGTGTGTGCGCTAAACAAATGCAGTCACTAGAAGCAAATATAGATACATTTGCTTCCTTGAATACCATTGCAGTAGGCATCAGTGTTGATTCGGTGCCAACCAAGAAATCCTGGGCTGAAAATCTAGGGATAAAACACACGCAACTATTATCTGATTTCTGGCCTCATGGTTATGTTGCCCAACTATACGGCATATTTAGAGAAGATGATGGATTCTCTGAGAGAGTAAATATAATAATAGATGAAAATAATAAAATCATGTTTTCAAAAGTTTACCCGTTAGGAGAGCTGCCTGATATCCAAGAAATCATTCAAGTGCTGGAGAATATATAAACGGCGAGGGCTAATAGATAGTATTTAAGACAGTTATCCGAGTAATAGAGAAAAATTAGCAGTCTTTAAATGCTATAAGGAAATCAGGATGGGGGTGGTGAGGATGAGAAAAATAATTAATTGTAAAGTTATTATTTATATGGTTTTTTCAGTGGCCATAGTTGCTGCTAACAGTTGTGACGAAGGTAGAGTTATATGTGAAACGGAAGAATTGGAACATGCAGAAATCCGAGAATATGAAGGCGAGAAACTCTCGTCAGTCAGTGATTTTAGAGAGAACTCTATCAGAGGTCCACAGTATATAAATATAGAAAATTATCAACTTGAGATCAGCGGGCTTGTTGAGCATCTGGGAGATTATACTTATGATGAAATTACCGATGGTTACCAGCATTACCAGAAAATGGTAACACTGGATTGTGTAGAAGGATGGAGTGTGGATATTTTCTGGGAAGGTATACTTATTAGAGACTTAATAAACCCATCCAAGCCATTACCCGATGCCAAAGTGGTAATATTTCATGCCTATGATGGCTACTCCACCTCTTTTCCGATCGATTACATATTAGATAACGATATTATAATGGCTTATAAGATGAATGGAATTGATTTGCCAACGGAGAGAGGATATCCTTTTCAGCTGGTAGCCGAAAGTAAATGGGGCTATAAATGGATAAAATGGATAACCAGGATAGAATTATCTGATGACACCAGTTACGAAGGTTTTTGGGAGAGCAGAGGTTATTCTAACACTGGAGACCTGGATGAAAACTTTTTAAAATAGTGAAAAAGATAACTTTTAAAAAATTATTCAAGAAAATAATACACTGGTTATTAACTGTTTCGGTCATATTATATTTACTTACTGGTTTTGGTATTACCGAATTCAGAACCGTTGAACGGATAACCTTTGGATTGTTAACTAAGACTCTATCATTCAAGATTCACAATAATATCTGGATTCCTTTTATAATTCTACTCGGTTTACATATTTTCTTTACATTGGTCAAAAAAAAGAAAAAATGGAATGAATAGCAGGTAGATTCTAAATGTATTTTCCCTTATGAGATTATGTACTTTGTAACGGGAGCTGCCTAACAGGTCAGTGGCTGTAGATAATAATACTTAATTATGAAGTATCTTAAGAAGGATATTTTTTAATAAATATAAGACCAGTTATTAATATTCGTACAATAATAGCTATAAATTTATAGTAGTAATAAAGAAGGGAGTATTTATGCTCTCCCTTCTTTTGCTTTATTGACAATCATTCCCCTTGGAATTAAACTCGGAATTCATTATCTGAAATGGTTTAAAAAAAGAAGAAAGGAGATTGCACAATGAGGAAGTTCAGATGCACAGTCTGTAATTATGTTTATGATGAAACAAAAGAGAATGTGAAATTTTCAGAATTGGCCGATGATTGGACATGTCCCGTCTGTAATGCGGCAAAAAGTGCTTTCGTTTCATTATCAGAAATTTACACAGAGAAACCTGCCGAACAAAAAACTGTTTCTGATGTTGTTATTGAGCAGATGGCTGAGTGGGGCATTAAATTTGTATTTGGTATTCCGGGAACTTCTTCTCTGGGTCTAGTTGATGCCATAAGGAAAAATAATAAGCTTAAATATATTCAGGTACGGCATGAACAAACAGCCGCCTTTATGGCTTCTGCTTACGGTAAGCTTACCGGGCATATAGCTGCCTGCTTGACTATAGCTGGGCCAGGGGCGACTAATCTGGCAACCGGGCTATATGATGCCTGTCTGGATCACTCGCCGGTACTGGCATTAACCGGTCTGGTCAAGAGACAACTTATTGGCCCCGGTTCATTTCAGGAGATTGACCAGCATTCTTTTTTTGAACCGATTTGCGTTTTTAATCACACATTGATGGCAGAAGATCAAGCAGCGACACTGATAACTCTGGCAATTAAGCATGCGTTAGTTGATAGAGGTGTTTCGCATATCAGTGTGCCTAATGATATTCAGAAACTAAACTGTGATACTGTAATATTACCAATGGAAGGCAGGATACCTAACAATAATATTATGCAATGCGAACAGCTTATTAGACAAGCTGCGTTGGTGATTGACCGGGCTAACAGGCCTGTAATCATCTCTGGTTTTGGTGCGCTGGGTCAGGGTGAAAAACTTTTGAGGCTGGCTCAAAAAATATCTGCGCCGATAGTGACCACATTTCGAGGAAAGGGAGTGATTGATGAGGATAATGAACTCTATGCTGGTAGTCATGGAACAATTGGCTCGACTGCCGCTGCCAGAATCGTAAGAGAAAGCGATTTATTGATTGTAATTGGATCTTCTTTTTCGGATATGACGCAAATTCCCGAGAAAAAGATGGTGCAGATTGATATTAATCCGATGATGATAGCCAAAAAGTATCCTGTAGAAGTAGGGCTGTGGGGGAATTGTTCTGAAATAATATCTCAACTTATCAAAACTGTTAATAAAAAGAAAAATGAGGAATACCTTACTGAAATAGTTAAGCTTAAGCAAGAATGGATTGGCTTGCTTGCCCAGGAGGCAGATTCATCTCAAACACCGATAAGGCCGCAGTACATAATTAATGTGCTTAACCAAAAAATTGACAGTAATGCTGTAATTTCTTTAGATGTCGGAGAAAACGGGTGGTGGTTTGGCAGAAACTTTCTCATGAAGCATACTCAGAAGATGGTAATGTCCGGTTATCTGGCTTCAATGGGTACCGGTTTAACCGGGGCTTTAGCAGCACAATTAGCTTATCCAGATAAACAGGTTGTGTGCATTACCGGAGACGGTGGGTTTTCAATGGTTATGGAGGATTTTCTCACTGCTGTTAAATATGATTTGCCCATTAAAGTATTTCTATTTAACAATCGGCAGCTGGGTATGATAATGCAGGAACAAAAGGTAGAGAACTATCCAAATTGGCAGACAGACCTTTATAATTGTGATTTTGCCGAATATGCGCAAAACTGTGGAGGTGTCGGCATCTCGGTTAAGGATCCCGCGGAACTGGAGAGTGCTGTTGAAAAGGCACTTTCACTGGAGAAACCGGTTATTGTGGACATTATTACTGATCCAAAGAGGTTTATATAGGTGTAGATTATAGTGGTATAGTGAATATCCGGTCATTCATTATTAGTCTGCTGTTAGTACAGGTGATTATCTTAGTTTATTTTAATAAATTACTATTTGGATGTAAAAAGGTAAGAGAAACTCAATTTTGTGGCAAGGAGGGTAAAAAAATGGTTGTTAAAAAAGTGGGAGAGAAATACAAGTGTAATGTTTGTGGAAACGAGGTAACTGTTACTAAGGTTGGGGGTGGTGTTCTAGTATGCTGCGGCAAAAATATGGAGAAAATGAAATAGTAAAATAGCTTCCGGGTCATAACCTGTAAAAAAGATAAAGAGCAGGGGCTGATTAATATTAATTTTGCTGGCTCTTGCTCATATTAGCGAAATAACTCTTCAAATTGTAATTATGATTAGCGGTAGGTTTGTTATTCATAGTTTAGTATTTCAATGAAGGTTGAGGCGTGATTCCTTTCGTGTAGGGTAAAAACTGAATAATAAGCCAATAGTCTTTGATACCAAAACTGCAAAGATGAGTATATCGCAATAACTGTGTGTGCCATTGGTCTTATATCATCAGCAAAGCGTGATATCATGCGGCCGATTATGTTGCCAATAATACTGCTGGTTGATGTCAGTCGAATAGCCTCATGTTTGTGTGGTAGTAATAAATTTTAATTTAAAAGTGATATCATTAAAAGCGTTTACTTAGCCGGGTTTTGTTAAACTATTTATATATGAGGTGAATGAAAATGTATGATGATAATGGGAATTTAGTAGCGTACTGTGGTCTTTATTGTGGAGACTGCTTTAACTACAAAGGTGAAATTGCTGATTTGGCGAGAGATTTAAGAAGTAAGTTACGAAAGGCAAAGTTTAACAAAGTATCACAAGGATTAGCCAGATATTTTAAAGATTTCAATGATTATGAGCAATGCTACTCGGTTTTAGGTGCTATGGTTCGATTGCGATGTAAGAAAACGTGCAGTAATGGGGGAGGTAATCCAGCCTGTAAAATCAGAATATGCTGTCGGAAAAAGAGCATTGCTGGTTGCTGGGAATGTGATGAGTTCGAGAATTGTAATAAATTTGCGTTTTTAAAACCTATACATGGAGATGCAAACTTGAAAAACCTGGTAAAAATAAAGAGAAATGGGATTGGCGGTTTCATAAAGGGTGTAAGATATTTTTAATTGCACTGCTATAGTATTAGATAGACTTACCATAACAGAGATGCTAATATTATCAAAATATGAAAACCTTAGTTACTGGTGCCTCTGGACATATCGGTGCTAATCTTGTGCGTGCCTTACTTGAAAAAGGCAGGACCGTGCGAGTTCTTACTCACAAAGACCAGAGGGCACTTGAAGGATTAAATATTGAAACTGTTAGCGGAAACATATGTGACTTAGAATCTGTATCTAAGGCTTGCCGGGGTGTCAAAGTTGTATACCACTTGGCAGGCTGTATATCATTATCAATGAATGACTGGCCGTTACTAGAATCAGTTAACGTTTTGGGTACGAGGAATGTGGTTACGGCTTGCCTGAAACAAAAAGTAAAGCGCTTAGTTCATTTCAGTTCAATCCATTCATTGGCACAGGGGGCGGTTTACGCCAGGATAGATGAAACCTGTAATCTGGTAGAAGCTGATGATGCATCTCCCTATAGCCGTTCTAAGGCCGAAGGGGAAAGGGAAATTCTTAAGGGTAT
>JAQTVP010000059.1 GCA_028707015.1 Dehalococcoidales bacterium
GCTCCGGTAATACTTAACCTCCTCTCCAAGCGGCGAGTTATCGTTCCCCGTTTATATTCACGGAAATCATGTCCCGTGTTCTGGCGCAATTTCTCCAAAAGTAAATCAAGAAATGGAATATCGCTTCCGGTAACCATACTTGCCATATAAAACTACACCTCCAGCAACATTAGCTATCGTGCCAATAGTAATATATAAGCATATTATTTGACAGTTGTCAAATTTAAAAGCTTGTATGATATGATTACTGACAATATAAAGGACAATATGATATAGTAGGTAACAACATCTGCATTAAATAAGACTGTTTAAATTTAATGAAATAGTTTACAGACGGGAAATAAGTAAAGAGAGGCCAATTATTTTAGCTGAAAACACGGGTATTGAAAATTGTACTGCTACCATTCTCCCCTAGCAATCTCTGATAATCTACCATACTTAGTAAAACCATTAGCAAATATTGCCCCTAACGGAGCATCTTCCAATATAAATTGTTTTACTTTTTGGTATTGCCCCTGGTATTTAGATATTTGCTCACCCTCTTCATCAAATACCATAACCATATCATTTTGAAACCGGATAATATTTTTTATCATGACATTTTCCTTTATTTTACGTTAGACAATATTTCCTTCATTCTAGAATAATTAATATTAATAACGCATAAAAATGGTGTTATTATTTTATTAAAATCCCCTTTACTAAAATAATCGGTTCCACGAGATAACCTTCCCCAAATTAACCTTTTTTGTGCTATAATATTGTAAAGTCAGTGGTACTGCCGGGTTGAGCAGTAATTTTTTACTGGCTTTACGGTAATTTGATGAGTAAATTTATAGATAAATTAAATCGTGCTTCTACAACTAACACACAGTCGATGGGATTTAGAACTGCACAGCCAATCTCTAAGAAGCCAAAAATATTAATCATTGCCAGTTTAAATCAAGCGAATATCGACAACGCAGCTAACTGCGTGACTGGAGCTGATGCCGGACTGCTACACCTCTCTGATTTAAGTTCAGCAGCTAACGCCATTAAAGAAATTTCTCAAACTATACCTGATATTCCGTGGGGTATATTGCCGGAAAAAATTGATAGAGAGATAGTAACTAGCAACTGTGATTTTGTGGCTTTTTCGGCAGTTAGCACACCGTTGGTAGTTCTACAGGATAACAAGTTAGGTAAGATATTAATACTGGAAGAATCGCTTAATGATAACCTGGTGAGAACAGCAAATGAATTATCTGTAGATGCTGTGCTGATTGATAGTAAATATGAAGAGAAATCATTTCTCACTTGGCACCACCTCATGCTCTTTCAGCGTTTTGCCGGAATGCTGACTAAACCCTTATTAGCCACCGTACCGCCAGATATAACTGCCAATGAACTCTATATCCTCTGGGAAGCAGGCATAGATGGTGCGTTAATAAACATAGAAGCTAGAAAATCTACAAATAGTTTGAAGGATTTAAGTCAAGCAATTAGTAATCTGGCTTTTCCCCTACAACGCAAACAAGGTAAAGCAGTACCCTTACTGCCCCATATGAACACAATCCTAAACTCAACAGATGAAGATGATGAGCTGGAATAGTTTGTCTGTTCTATTTAAACTAGCGAACTAGGCTCCGGATAATTGCCAGGATTTCCCCTCAGTAGTAATAGCGGGGGCAATTACCATCTCAACATTATGCATTTCCTTAATGCTGCTTACTCCGCAGGTACCCATCGCAGTACGAATAGCTCCCACAAGATTTTGACTACCATGAGTAACCGAAGTAGGTCCAAAAAGAATTTGCTCTAATGTACCAGTAGTGCCAACTTTTATGCGAGTCCCTCTAGGAAGTGCAGGATGAGGATGAGACATCCCCCAATGGTAACCTAATCCGGGAGCTTCTTCAGCCTGAGCAAAAATAGAACCCAGCATTACAGCATCAGCTCCAGCAACAAAGGCTTTACACAAATCTCCACCCTTACGGAAACCACCGTCGGTAATAATAGGCACATATCTGCCGGATTCTCGCTGATATTCGTCTCTCGCTGCAGCACAATCTATGGTAGCTGTTATCTGAGGAACTCCAATGCCTAAAACTTCTCTAGTAGTACAAGCAGCACCAGGACCAACACCTACCAGAACTCCAGAAATTCCTGTTCTCATTAGTTCTATACAGGCACTATAACTGACACAATTACCAACAATAATCGGTATCGGAATAGATTCACAAAGCTCAGTAAAGATTAAACCCCGATAACTCTTTGACAAATGCCGCACACTGGTAACTGTAGATTGCACCACGAGAATGTCAGCATTAGCCTCTGCCACTATGGGGGCAAAACGTTTTGTATTAACCGGAGCTACAGAAACAGCACATCTAACTCCTGATTGTTTAATTGCCTGTATCCGCTCACCGATAAGATTTTCCTTAATCGGTTGAGAGTAAACCTTCTGAAGAAGAGGAGTAATTTCGGTTTGGGGGACCTGAGTAATTTCAGCCAATATTTCTTCAGGATTATCATACCGGGTTTGCAGACCATCTAAATTAAGTACCGCCAGTCCACCCATTTGGCCCAGCAGAGCAGCAAATTTTACATCGGTAACAGCATCCATTGCCGCCGCCAATATAGGAATAGAAAAGTTAAGATCTCCTATTTGGACATCAATGTTAGTCTGGTCAGGATTGAGGGTCATATCTCCCGGTACTATTGCAACCTCATCAAATCCATAGGCGCGCCTTAGTTGTTTATATTGAGGTATTGTCATTTTATTTAAATCCTTCCTTAAACAGTAATGATATCAAATTTAGGGGCTCCGAGTCAATAATTACCCTTTTCTTTTTATTCAATCCTAACAGATATTTATAACAAAAACATACAATATTTAGTAAGATAAAAACAAATATTATTATTTAAATATTTGGTGATATGCTTTCCTGCTCTCATTCACCTTACCAGCAAGGGCGAACCGTGATAATAACCCGTTTACTACCTCTATTCTAGCAATACTGCCGCTAAAAGAGTATTATTATTAGGAATAAAGTTATTCCGTGCAAATAATTAAGGAGACACAAATAAATCATGTACTTCTTTGCATTGATATTAACTATATCAAATTCTACTGACTATTATGGACGGATGATTAAAGATAGGCTATAATGGTCAGGCATAGGGAAATTATAAGGTAATGTCCACCTTGTATATTGTAGCTACCCCTATTGGTAATTTAGAAGACATTTCTTTTCGTGCCATCCGTACCTTACGTGAGGTAACGCTTATTGCTGCTGAGGATACACGCAAAACAAAGCGGCTACTGGCACACTACGATATTAAAACACCGTTAACCAGTTATCATGAGCATAATAAATTGGTCAAGTTAGATTATATTTTAAATCGAACTGAAAATGAGGATACAGCCCTTGTTTCCAATGCTGGAATGCCCGGAATATCTGATCCTGGTTACGAATTGATTATTGCTGCTACTCAGCGGAATATCACGGTTGTTCCTATTCCAGGACCTTCGGCTGTTACCACAGCTCTTGTTATCTCCGGACTGCCAACGGATAAATTTATTTATATCGGCTTCTTTCCTCATAAGTCTAGTGGCCGGCAGCATATTCTAGAATCCATTAGTAATGAACAAAATACTATCGTAGCTCTGGAATCTCCACATCGCTTGCCAGCTGCACTAAATGATATGTTACTCATTCTAGGAGACAGAAGATTGACTATTTGCCGAGAACTAACCAAAATACATGAAGAGGTTTTCCGGGGAACGATAAGTCTGGCTATTAAACACTTTAAAGAGCCAAGGGGTGAATTTACCCTGGTTATTGAAGGGAAGAAGCAGAATAAACCAAAATTAACAGAAGAAATTGAGGAGCGATTACGCAATATGCGTATATCCGGAGCAACTGCTAAAGAAACAATAGCTAAAATAGCTGAAGAAACAAGCCTGCCTAAAAAAGAAATTTATCAGGCATGGCTTAAACAATAAGACCTATATCAAATATTATAAATATTGAGGTGGAGTTAATAATGCGTCAAGGTTGTATATCTTCAGGAGAAATCCATTGCGATGCTTGTCAAAGTAAAATACCATATCTTGAACGCTATCTATCAATAAATGAAGAAGATGGCGTCGAAACAGCCGGGGGTGAGCTGCAACATTATTGTATTAATTGCTGCATAAAAAAAGGCTATGCCCTATATAGAGAGGAGAAAGGCGAAAAAGTACTTACCTTCTTTACGGAGTAAATATTAGTATCGGCTTTATCATTGGATACTAGACCGCCTATTAATCAAGAAATGAGTGAGAGAATATTTATCGGAGTTGCCTGGCCCTATGCCAACGGCCCGCTACATTTGGGACATATTGCCGGTGCTTATCTACCTGCAGATATATTTGCCCGTTATCACCGTGTAAAAGGCAATGAAGTGCTAATGGTATCCGGTTCCGATGAGCACGGTACACCAATTACCATCACTGCTGAGCAAGAAGGAAAAACTCCAGAGGAGATAGCCGATAAATACCATCAGCAATTTCTTGATTCATGGCAAAAACTGGGGATATCCTTTGACCTTTTTACTCATACTAATACCGCTAACCATGCGGAAGTTTCCCGCGAGATTTTCAGTAAACTGCTTGATAATGGCTATATTTACCAAGCTACAGTATCACAGCCTTTCTGCCCCAACTGTGAGCGGTTTCTGCCTGACCGCTATATCGAAGGCACATGCCCTTACTGTCACACTCCGAGAACGCGTGGAGACCAATGTGATGAATGCGGCAAGCCACTGAATGCGGCTGATTTGATTGATCCGCACTGCCGCCACTGTAATACCACCCCACAATTTAAGGATTCGGAACATTTCTTTCTCAAGCTTACTGCTTTCGAAGATAAACTTATTAATTGGGTTAAAAAACAGACGCACTGGCGAGCGGATGTATTAAATTTTACCCAGCATTATCTGGAAGAAGGCTTAAAAGATAGAGCAATTACCCGTGACATCGAATGGGGCATACCATTGCCCCTTGACGGCTTTGACGGCAAGTGCCTCTATGTCTGGTTTGAAGCAGTAATCGGCTATCTTTCTGCCAGCAAAGAATGGGCTAAATCCAATGAGCATAATGACCATTGGCGTTCTTTCTGGGAGGGTGATACCAAGAGCTATTATTTTATTGGTAAAGATAATATTGTCTTTCACAGCATTATCTGGCCAGCAATGCTAATGGGCTACGGAGACCTCAACCTGCCATACGACATACCAGCTAATGAATTCTTAACTATTGAGGGTAAACGGCTTTCCACCAGCCGCAACTGGGCAGTTTGGTTACCAGACTATTTATCCCGTTATGATCCTGATCCATTACGTTACCTATTATCAATTAACATGCCTGAATCCGGAGATACTGATTTTTCCTGGCGCGAGTTTATCCGCCGCAATAATAATGAACTGGTAGCTACTTACGGGAACCTAGTCAACCGTGTGCTTACTTTTGTTTATCGCCGCTTTGATGGCTGTGTACCAGAACATGGAGAGCTTGATAGCAGCAGTCAGATCCTGCTGGATAATGCCAAAAGCACACTCACCAAGGTAGACGATCTCCTTTATCATTGTCATTTCAAGGAGGCAATGCGAACAACAATGTCTCTGGCACAGGAAGTTAACCGCTACCTGGACGAAAAATCCCCATGGAAAATAATAAAGGAAGACCAGCAAGCCGCCGCCACATCTTTATACGTGGCTCTTTGTCTCATTTCCTACCTGAAAACAATATTATACCCCTTCCTGCCTTTTAGCTCACAGAAAATACATGGTTATCTGGGCTTTTCCGGTAAGATTGAAGATTGCGGTTGGCAAGCAGTATTACCTGCTCCAGGACAGAAATTACTGCCACCTGAGCCTCTATTTTCTAAATTAGATGAAAAACTGGCAGATGAAGAAAGTAGCCATCTGGGAAAATAGATGTAATAACCTAGTCCTACCAATAATCATGGCCACATAAAAATGGCATGAGAGAGTTATTTTGCAACTGAATGAAATTTATCAATCTATTCAGCAGGATCTAACCAGGGTAGAAGAGATAATAATATCAGTAACCCAAGCTGATTTATCCTGGTTACCTGAAACACTAGCCCGTGACCTTAAAACAAGCGGCAAACTGGAAACACTGCTTACCCATAGTCTGACAAGCAGCGGCAAGAAAATTAGGCCGGCTCTTACCTTGCTTGTAGGTAAAATTTATAACGGTAATATTGACCAGTTACTGGCAGTGGCAGCGGCAATTGAGATATTACACACCGCCACACTGGTTCATGATGATGCTATTGATCATGCTGATGTCCGCCGGGGTAAGGCAACTATTAATAAAATATGGGACGATGATAAGGCAATACTGCTCGGAGATTACCTGATCGCTAAATCAGTAGAGCTCACCGCAACTACCCAAAACACAAGAGTAATACAGAATCTGGTACAGACTATTATGACAATTTGCACAGGAGAATTAGCACAAAGCTTTGACGCCTTTAACCCCAAACAAACTCGTCAGCATTATCTGCACCGTATTTTTTGTAAAACCGGAGCTCTTTTATCCCTGGCTACGGAATCCGGCGCTATACTAAGTGAGGCACCGGAAAAAGCAGTAAAAGCACTCAGGGAATATGGTTATAATTTAGGAATTGCTTTCCAGATTATAGATGATATTATGGACTTCACCAGTACCGAAGAGGAAATGGGTAAACCGGTAGGATCTGATTTAGCCCAGGGAACCCTAACTCTGCCGGCAATGCTTCTACTGGAGCGTTATCCTGATAATAATCCGATAAGGGAGATATTCCAAAATAGAAACCCTACAGAAAATATCAAACGGGCAATAGAACTTGTCCGCAACTCAGCAATTATACCAGATTGCTATCATTTGGCGTCAGATTACAGTGCAAAAGCTTGCCAAAGTCTTAATTTACTGCCGCAAAATACCAACCGCCAATCTCTAACCACCTTAGCCCAATATGTTATTGAACGTAAAAAATAGCAGCATAACAGGCCACATCAAAAACAGAAATAATATTCAGGAAGTCTATCCGGAATAATCTCTCCGCAGCGTAAACGCTGCCAGAGTAGAGATAATTACCGCAAACGCAAACAGCACTACCAGATCAAAACCTACATTAATCAAGCTTTCGCCGCTCAGCATAATGTTCCTTAATCCTTCTACAGCATAGGTTAAGGGTAATATTGCTGATAACCACTGCAGGTAATTCGGCATCTGCTCAACCGGCGAGATAACGCCACAAAGAAATATCTGAGGAATTATAATAATCGGAATAAACTGGACTATCTGAAATTCGTTACGGGCAAAGGTAGAAATAAATATACCCAGATTAACCGCTCCAATTATCACCATAACCTGGAAAATGAATATCTGCCATAAATCCCCCTGGTAACTAATATCAAAGACAAAAATAGTAAACAGCAGCATAATCAGTGTTTGCATAAAAGCAAAGACAAAAAAACCAAATAAATAACCAACTACTATATCCAGACGAGATACCGGTGATGCCATCAAACGTTCCATAGTACCCTGTGAGCGCTCACGGAGAAAGCTGATACCGGTTAACAGATATCCAAAGAACAATGCCATTGTTGCCAGTAATGCCGGAGCAATATAGTCCAGAATGCTGTCTTCGGGAAAGCTTAAGCCAATTAGACTCATCACTACCAGCGGCGCAATAATAATTAATGCTAACGTACGACGATCCCGCATTAGCTGGCGGATAACCCTAGCGGCGATAGTAAAAATCTGGCTAGACATTAATTTTTCCCTTACCACTACGAACAAAGAAAAGGAAGGCATCTTCCAGAGTAGCATCATCGTGTCCCGTAGATTGCTTTAATTCTAAAGGAGTTCCCTGAGCAATAATCTTCCCATCACGCATGAAAGCAAGACAATCACAGTGAGCGGCATCATCCATAGTATGGCTGGATATAATCAAGGTAGTACCCTGTTTGGTTAATTCAGAAAAGTAATCCCAAAAAGAAGCCCTGAGTTCAGGGTCGAGTCCAACCGTAGGCTCATCCAGAAAGAGCAAAGGAGGATTATGCACAATAGCACAAGCCAAGCTAACTCTTTGTTTCATACCACCACTCAAGTTAACAATAGCATCATCACTATGTGCCCACATATCTGCAATTTTTAGCACTTCTTCGATACGCTGCTTACGTTCTGCGCCATCATTCATCCGGTAAATACGAGCAAAGAAGTCTACATTTTGTATTACTGATAGCTCACTATAGAGGGAATGCAACTGTGGCATATAGCCGATAAGATAAGCTGTTTTTCTGGATGGTTTTTGCCCTAACAGCCGAATATTACCCAATTTTGGTTTCAGTAAACCAACCAATAAGCGAATTAACGTAGTTTTTCCTGCACCGTTAGCACCAAGTAAACCAAAGCTAATTCCTTTGGGCACCTGCAGTGAAAGCCCATCAAGTACTTTACGGCTATCGTAGCGGAATGATAAATTGTCTATTAATACCGCCGGGTCATCAGAATCATTCTTCAAAGTAGTGGTTTGCATTGAATATTCTTAATTCTCCCAAATGGCAGCACAAAAGTGTAGTATATTAATTAATAATTAAGTAAATCGTACGCCCGGAATTTCTTACAGCGATTGCATTGATTATTTCCCCGCAATCAATGTGCTCCCATCTGTATAGGTTTCTGTTTTATGAGTAGGCAACCTTTCTTTAAATTGGTCAATGGCATACTGACACGCAGCAAAGCCTTCCTGACGATGGGCGGCGGCTATTGCTACAACTATGTTTATATCCCCCACCTTCAGTTTACCTATACGGTGGGTTATTGCAATATTGTTGATTGGCCACTTTCGTTTTATTTCGCTGGCTACTTCCATTAATTCATTTTCTGCAGTGTTTTCAGTATCCTCATATTCCACAGAAAGAACCTGTTTTCCCTGAGAATTATCACGGATCAGCCCAACATAGCTAATTATGCCACCACTATTTTTAGTCTTTACCTTATTAATCACAAGTTCCGCTGATATAGGTTGTTTTGTAATCTGAATCAAAAACAAAACCTTTCTGCCATTGAATAAAATGGCCAATTTATAAATAAGTGGTTACCCCAGAACAATTCGCTCTTTATCAAGAGCCCGCGGGTTCTTGCTTTGGTACCAGATTAGGTGAAACTCTTGCCTTTCTGGCTTTTTGCTCTACTTTATCTCCATCTGTTACCGGTACTCGCTTAGTTTCAACTTGCACT
>JAQTVP010000060.1 GCA_028707015.1 Dehalococcoidales bacterium
ACCATTATCAGGATGATGATGGATATTATTAAGCCTGACTCCGGGCAAATCTACTTCATGGGTGATAAACTTAATCAGACAACTAAAAACAATATTGGTTATTTACCGGAAGAAAGAGGATTATACCGAAAACTAACTGTAAGTGATTCTCTTATTTATCTGGCCTCGTTAAAAGGTTTAACAATGAAGACAGCAAAACAACGCTCCGATCTACTACTGGAGCGAATTGGTATGATTGCCCATAAAAAAAAGAAGGTAGAAGAGCTGAGTAAAGGTATGGGGCAATTCATTCAATTCCTAGTTGCCATTATCCATGACCCCCAACTTATAATACTAGATGAGCCTTTCGCCAACTTAGATCCCGTTAACACTGAGTTACTTAAAGAGATAATTATTGAACTAAGAAACCAGGGTAAAAGTATAGTACTGAGCACCCATAGAATGAATGAAATTGAAGAACTATGTAACCGAATATTTATGATAAACAAAGGGAATTCTGTTCTTTATGGTGATCTCTCTGAGATAAAAACAGGTTACAAGCATAACTCAATTATTCTTGAATATAAAGGGGACTTACCTCAGCTAAACGGAATAATCAGACAGAGTACATATACTGACCATATAGAATTGTTTTTTAACGAAACAACATCGCCGCAAATAATACTCGAACAACTTATAAACCAGAAAATCAAGATAGACAGATTTGAAGTATCAACACCGAGTCTGCATGATATCTTTCTGCAACTTGTAGAGAAGACAGAATGAACAAAACAACTCAGATTTCAAAGCATGAATTCATCAAGATGATAAGGTCAAAAGGCTTTATCATCGTTACTCTATTATTCCCAATGTTAGCCCTTCTCGCTCTCGGAGGGTATACGATGGTAAATAGAATGGGAGCAGAAAGTAATGAATCCCAGGTGGTAAACATAGGTTATGTGGATGAAGCAGGGGGTTTTAACAGTATAAATAATAATGAAGAAATTATTTTTACTAACTATGAATCTACAGCAAAAGCTACTGAGGCATTACTTGCCGGAAATATTGATGAATACTTCATTATTCCAGAAGATTATATGCTTTCTGGTATAGTCAGAAGGTTCACTCTAGAACAAGAGCTAGAACTACCGGGCAATACTATCAGAGCAGTAAGAAACTTTTTACTCAGCAATATTCTTCAGGAGCAAACCAGTAGCGAAATACTGGAACGGGCTAAGTCCCCGGCAGGATTTATCAGTACCAGATTGGATGAAGCCGGCCAAATATCCACAGAACAGGGAGGTTTATTTGGCGCATTTCTTATCCCTTACTTGTTCGGTATTTTATTTTGGATAGCAATTCTAATGAGTTCTTCTACACTTCTGGAGGGTTTAAGTGAAGAGAAAGAAAACAGGATAATGGAAATCCTTATTTCTTCTGTTTCTACAAAACAACTTATTATTGG
The DNA here is from genome assembly GCA_028707015.1 of Dehalococcoidales bacterium. GTDB lineage: Bacteria > Chloroflexota > Dehalococcoidia > Dehalococcoidales > JAQTVP01 > JAQTVP01. The sequence goes on from JAQTVP010000060.1 coordinate 1,445, forward strand.
TAAAATTATCGGTTTAGGTATCGCTGGATTATTACAAATTCTTTTTTGGTTCATCTCAGCCAGTTTTATCGCCGGCCTAGTCTCCGAAAGCGTAGGAGGAATATTCAGTAACCTTGAAATACCAATGAGGCTGATAGCATTTGGAGCAGGATATTTCATTTTAGGTTACCTTTTATTTAGTGTTTTATTCTCACTTATTGGAGCCATTGTGCCAACATACCGGGAAGGACAACAACTTTCGATGCTATTAATACCACTAGGAGTGATACCACTCATTATCATTCCCTTCTTTACCGAGAATCCAACTCACCCGCTGACTTACTTTCTAACCTTCTTCCCAATTAGTGCCCCGGTTACATCAATGATAAGAATAGGGTTAGGTAATATTCCTTACTGGCAACTTGTATTAACAATAATTGTCATCATAATTTCAATAATAGGATTAATTTTAATTAGCGCCAGAGTATTCAGAGCATTTCTATTGATGTATGGCAAGAGACCTAATCTCAAGGAGATTATGAGAAGTATACGACAAGCTTAATTATGGTTATTTCAATCGCTTCTAACTAAAAACCTATCCGCAAAATCTTTTTTTTAATATCTAAAAGGATTATTATATTCAATATCCGTTATGTCAAGCTTAGCCCAAGTAAAATCACCGCTGGGCAGGTTCCATGTTACTTCACCTTTTACCGGTATCCTTATCCCATTAAATTCTTTATAATCCTGAGCTACTACCGTCCACTTTTCAAGAGTGGCATTATCATCCGCTCCCATATATCTATCAGCAGTAAATTTAACAAATCTGCCAACTTCATCATAATATATAAAAGCTGAAGCAGATACTCCCCCATAATCCATTGTTACCTTTACCGAATCAGCAGTAGCTGTTTCCCATTTAATATAGTCACTGAGATAAGCAGTCGGAAACCAGATAATTTCACTCAGGTAACGGAGCAAAGTTCCCTGATCCAGTTTATATCCGATTGAATCGGAGAGCTTAAATATGGACCATAGTTTCATCCTCATATTCCCTTTACCCTGGTAATACATATCTCTTCCAGAAATCCATAGCAAAGGATTAAGCTTAACTTTAGCCCGCCAGACAAATCCCGGAGGGTTAGTGGTAAAATACTGCTCAGCAGTCACTGGTATCCATTTTTGTCCTTGCTTAAGCTTAAATAATCCCTTCTGTTTCAAACGAACAGTAGCTATTCTTGGTTTTCCTATAATCTGCGTATATAGTAAATTTTTCTGAACAAGAACGGGGAGTTCCCTAATACTTTCTTCGTTAATGACTTTATCACTATTAATGCTATTATTAAACAATTCTGCTATTTCATCCGCCATCGTCAAACACCTTTATATTTATAAAAATATCATTCTAGCCATATTGTACCAATAAAGTTATTAACTTGTTAATTGACTTATTACTTTTAATTCAATATATTGGGCTTTTAAGCTGTAATTAATAAAAAATACACTAACGGAAAGGAATTCATAAACAATGATATTTGCTGCCATATATGCGATTGTAATAGGCATAGCTATGATTACTCAGTGGACTATAACTATAATCAGACATGAGATACCCAAACCAAAAGATGACCCTGTTTCCGGAAGAGGATCATTCGATATGGCTTTTCATTGGACTGCTGAGTTTCTCACAGCTTTAATACTAATTGTGGCTGGTATTAGTTTGATTTCAGAAACTACCTGGTCATCAAAGATTTATCTGGTGGGAACAGGCATGCTTATATATACTGTTATAAATAGCCCCGGTTTCTTTGCACAACAACGGAAATGGTCAATGGTCGCTATGTTTGCTGTTATTATTATCCTTACTATAATTAGCCTCATTCTGGTTCTTTGATATTTCTCTTTTATGATGAACATAAACATATAGGGAGGTTAGTATCATGATAGAACAAGAAGTAGAATTCCAATCCAAAGGTTTTAAAATTTCCGGTACAATTACAATACCTAGTTTAGAAGGTAATTTTCCTGGAGTATTATTAATCCCTGGCTCCGGACAGATAGACAGGAACGAAAATCATAAAAAGCTTCATATAAATGTTTTACATGATATTGCAGCCTATCTGGATAAACACAATATTGCAGCACTCAGATACGATAAGAGAGGAGTAGGCGCAAGCGAGGGTAATTACTGGAAGACTGGCTTGTATGATAATGTCTCAGTTGCTTTGTCTGCCTTCAAATACCTTAAGGATCAACAGATGATAAGGTCAGATAAGGTCTTTCTGTTAGGTCATAGCGAAGGAGCATTAATTGCTACCAGATTAGCAGCTGATGGCATTGATAATGCCGGTACAATATTACTGGCAGGGGCAGCGCAAAGAGGCGAAGATATTCTAGTTGAACAAGCAGAACAGGTAGCCAACAGTTTAAAAGGATTCCAGAAATGGTTATTAAGATTATTACGCATTGATATAATCAAAGCTCAGCAGAAACAATTTAATAAAATTAAGCACTCTTCCAAAGATTGGTACAGGGTACAATTAATTACTAAAATGAACGCCAAGTGGATGCGTGAATTCATGGCTTACAACCCGGCTGATGATTTTCCAAAAATCAGGGTACCAGTATTAGCAATAACAGGATCTAAAGATATTCAAGCTAATCCTAAAGATTTACTGCAAATGGCAAAACTTGTTACTACTGATTTTGAATATCATGAAATACCAAATGTCACACATATACTTAGAATTGAGGAAGGAAAAGCTACCCTTTCAACTTATAAAAAACAAGTACAGCAACCAATGGATGCAAGAATTATGCCGTTAATTCTTAACTGGCTGCAAAAGCAAATCGGTAACTAGAACTAAAATGTAAACTAGACTCCGTTATTAGCAAAATCAGCAAACAAATTATGTATAATTTTTCTGAAAATGGATTTTATTTCATGTATCTTCATTTGGTTTATAATATTAAATAATTATATAATGTAAACTAACTGCATGTTCGTCTGTTTACTGTATCACAGATAAATCGCACGTCTGTCAGTGTAATATTAATAAGAGGTGTAATAGTGATAAATGTTGGAATTGTTGGCTACGGTAACCTAGGCCGCGGAGTTAGAAAAGCTTTACTAAGAAATTCAGATATGAAACTGGCAGCCGTTTTCACCCGAAGACCTGATGATATTAAAAAAAAAGTTCTGGATATACCTATATTCAACAGTAATGAACAGATAATGGCATCAATAAATATACCGATAGATGTTATGATTTTATGCGGAGGCTCAAAAGAAGACACGCCCATGCAAGGGCCACTTTTCGCGCAATATTTTAATACCGTTGATAGTTTTGACACCCATGCAGATATTCCCGATTACTATAATAAAATGGATAATATCGCTAAAAATTATAGAAATGTAGCGGTTATTTCCGCCGGTTGGGATCCCGGTATTTTCTCATTAGAGAGAGTGCTTGGCGATGCTTTTCTGCCCGTTAATAAAAGATATACCTACTGGGGACCAGGGGTTAGCCAGGGTCACTCTGACGCAGCCAGAAAAATAAGCGGGGTTATTGATGCCAGACAATATACTATTCCCATCGAAAGCACAGTGGAACAAGTAAGACAAGGAGAAACTCCGGACTTTTCAAAAAGGCAAATGCACAAACGTGTTGTCTACATTGTCTCTCAGGATACAAAAGACCAAGACCGTATTAGAAAAGAAATAATAGAAATGCCAAACTATTATGCGGAATATGATACTGAAGTAATATTTATTTCGGCAGAAGAAATGCGCCAGAACCATTCCAGTTATCCGCATGGAGGATTTGTCCTGACATCAGGGTTAACCGACGAAAACAACAGGCAGATACTCGAATATAAATGTCAGCTGAATAGTAACCCTGAATTCACCTCTAGCATTTTGGTGGCCTGTGCCCGGGCAGCTTTCAGATTAAAGCAAAATGAGCAGAAGGGAGCATTTACAATGCTGGATATTCCGCCAGCTTTATTAAGCCCGCATTCCGGTGAAACTCTAAGAAGTAGATTTATATAAATTTATTTCACTACGTTAGTTAATATAAACCTGTTTTACGGATAAAATACCAGTCAATTATGTTACGTTTCATTCGGTCTATTTGTAAATTATTAGCAAAATACTAACTTAAATTTGAGCATTATAATTTATATGAGGGAGATAGTTTTTTGTCGCATTTGTTATAACGTATTACTTCTGAGGCTTCTAATAGAGCTGAAAAAACTTAAACTTCTGACTTCCTTGGCGTAAGTGCAAGATGTGAAAAAAAGGTACATTATTGAATATCTCCAGCTTTCACTGACCGCTAATTCATCAAGATAATCTGAATACTTGCCAACGATATTTTTGTTACTATCATAGAACGTAGCTTTAGCTTATATCCATGTGGCTTTTGCAGCCCCATCATTCCTTACGATACCCTCGACAACAATATTACCAAAGTCTGTGGTATTTATGATTGGTTTCCCCTCCGCTAATAACGGTGCTGCGTTAGTCTTATGTGTACTGGATTCAGGCAAATAAGTACTGCAAGATAGGGACGTCCCTAAAATCATCGTCATACTCACTATTATCGTAAGTACACACATAATTTTGACAAGATTAGTTATTTTGATACTCACTTCAACTACCTCCTTATTTCAATCACTAACTAAATCCTCTGTTATTGAATTGTTGCTCTTTTATCATTATTATTTAGTAAGCAATATGAACTGTCAATCAACTTCAGCAGGTATTCAAGCATTCAATCACTCTTCCAGCTAATTTAATTATTATTGTGGAAATTCAGTTGGAATACGGCAACAACAGTTGACTAATTCAATGGCTGCTCTTGGAGTCTTAACAATTTTCATCATGTTGCCTGATATCTTCAATTGTCCCGTTAACATTCCCGTTATAGGGTTAAGTTTTGCTTCCAGGACTTTACGCCATTTACTCAATGGTGCCCGAATCCGAAATTCAGGGTTCTTTTCGTTTTCGTTTGCTACAATAAAAGATGAACGGCATTCACCATGCCATAGGTCCATGTAAGCAATAACTCTTTCTTTAAGACCCCCATCCGGCTCTACGATAAAATAAAAATCTCCTTCCCAATCCTTTGCGGCATCCCGGTAAGTCTGATTACTTTGCAATCCATCTTCCAATGCTTTCAGCCATTCCTCAGACGGAAATAATAGCCCCATATTCTTCCTCCATAAATTCAATTGGGGGGGATAACTAATTGTGCTATTAATCTATCCCCCACCTAATTCTAGAATATTATCATAACTACTATTTAGACAGGCTAGTAATTACCTGCTCTATATCACTCACCGAAGCGATTGGTTTCACCGTAAAATTAACAAAGGGTACCCATTGCTGGTTAGAAATACATGTTTCTATCTCAGTCCCTTCAGATATTGAATAGCCTTTCATCTCACCAACAAATGATCCCCATTCCTTGATTTTCCCCTCCTTCATCCCCTGTTTGACCATATCAATCATGGAACTCCATGCAGCAGCTCTTTCTTCACGATTAATCGGTACTTTATCTACATCTATTTCCCAAGTCATAAAGTATCTTGGCATTTATAATCCTCCCTTTCTATAGATTGTTATTGAAAATGAAATGATTTAACCGGTATCTAAGTGTTATCAAATGTCATATATCATAAGCACCACCTCCCCATCATATGTAGCAGAAGTTCGTATAAAAAATATAAGGGCACTTAAACACCGTACTACCTCTTAACGGTTCTAGCGCCCTTATACATAAACTCCTCCCCCCCACCATTGCCTGGATTATTTTATTTTTTAAGTATCCCTTTCATATTTTTAAACCTCAATTATAATCAGAATAATTTATTTGTCAACAAACGCAACCGGAATGCCCGCTATCAATACAGGTAAGATTAGATAGAAACGAGTTACTCCCATTTGAGGTTACTTCGTAGTGAGTTAGCAGAGGGTGATTTCTTTGTGTGTGAGAAATGGTCGGGGTGGCCGGATTTGAACCGGCGACCACCTGAACCCCATTCAGGTGCGCTACCTGGCTGCGCTACACCCCGACTTGCCTTTAAAGATGTTACCACAATTTATTTTTAGTATCAAATAAATAACCTTCCTGCACCAATATCTGTTAAGATTCTCTGCTGCAAATTATTAGGTTATTAGGGTAACTAAACCTATTTTCCTACTAATAAGATAACAAGATATAATTATCCGCTTGGTACTCATCAATAGTAAATTACTAGAAACAGATTCTATTAAGTCAACAATCTATGTTGACAGCCTTCTACCCAGCAGCTACAATGCTACAAATTTGTTTCTATTTATGTTAATTGTTTTTAAGTGCTTCAAGCCATTCCATCTATTAGCAATTATTAAACTACTTATAATCAGGCACGGTAAAATAATATGTTAAATCCATCAATAGCTTTACTGATATCCATTGTCAGCATATTAATCCTGATAAGGATCAGACTTCATGCAAGCTTTTCAATTTTCATTGGCAGTCTTATCGTTGCAATACTTGTCTTACCAATGCATTCCATCCCTTCTACCATGCTAGATTCTCTATTTAACTATAATACTATCAGGCTAATGGTTATAGTAGCCAGCGCATTAACTCTAAGCCATCTGATGGGAGAAAAAGGATTATTGGCCAAACTGGCAAATACACTGGAAAGCATCAGCCCCAAATTTGCCCTGCACTTTATCCCGGCTGTAATCGGCCTTATCCCCATGCCAGCCGGAGCTTTGATTTCAGCCACCGCCTCACGAGACTTGGTACAGAGAACCGGTCTTAATCCGGAACAAGGTACGTTTATTAATTACTGGTTCAGACATATTTGGGAGTTTTCAATACCCGTATATCCCTCCATCATAATAACCAGTGTAGTCCTATCTATTCCCCTGTTTTCCGTAGTGAAAATACTTTCTCCGATGACTGCCCTAGCTATCATCCTGGGGGCCATTACCAGCTACTGGATACTGAGGAAAATACCAAATATAAAAGGAAAGCCAACTAAAAATATTGCCCTTAATCTCCTGAAAGCCGCCTGGCCTATCCTTTTATTGGCTCCTTTTGTTTTGATAGGCCTAGAGGCTATGATAGCCTTTCCGTTAATACTGGTACTTTTAATCCTACAACAAAGAGCCAAACTACCTGAACTAAAAACATCTTTTAAATATGGACTGGACCCCAAGATTATATTCTTGTTATATGCCATTATGTTTTTTAAAATAACAATAGAAAGTTCAGGTACTGCGGATATACTAATCTCAGATATGCAGTCTATAGGATTCCCATCTATGGTGATATTAATAGCATTACCTATGCTGATGGGTTTAGCAACCGGATTAGCGATGACATTCGCCGGGGTGGCCTTACCGTTATTATTACCTTACATCGCATCCGGATTAGACATTAATAGTTATAGTTTATTATTAGTTTACGTTAGCGGATTAATGGGTGTTCTTCTCTCTCCGGTACATCTTTGCCTTATCCTCTCGGCAGAATATTTTAAGGCAAATCTGATAAAAGTATATTGTTATT
>JAQTVP010000061.1 GCA_028707015.1 Dehalococcoidales bacterium
TAATATCTTTTTAAGCACTTTACTGCCTGAAATTAATGATATTGTTGAGCTCAAGATAACTCTCCATATTTTCTGTGCAATTTATCAAAAGCGCAGTTACCCCCGTTTTGTTACCTTTAGAGAGCTACTAAATAATACCAACTTGATGAATAGCATTAAGGAAGCGGCAGAATCGCCAGATATAAAATTACGCCGAGCCCTGGAAATGGCTACCAAACGAGGGACCGTACTCCATCTGGTATTAGATAAAAACGGAATGCTAAACGATCTCTATTTTCTTAATAATAATTCTGGCAAACAGATTATGACTAAAATTCGAAGCGGCGAGCTTATCTTAAATGGGCTAAAAACTGATAAACAAGCTGCGGTAGAGCCTATAGAAGATTCGCCTGATATTTTCACCATTTATGAGCAGAACATCGGCATGTTAACACCAATGATCGCGGAGGAGCTTCGTGAAGCAGAGAAACTTTATCCGATAAACTGGATTAAAGATGCCATTAAAGAAGCGGTAACTTTAAATAAAAGAAACTGGAGATATATTGCCAGAATTCTGGAGAACTGGACAACAGAAGGCAGGAGCAATGGAACACATAGGCAAGATTCTAAAACAGACCCGGATAAATATATCAAGGGCAAATATGGACACATGGTCCGACGTTGATGAACTAGAAGAAACACCATCAAACGCAAATTGCCCATTATGCAATGGAGCAGGATTTGTTCATCCTCTGTTACCTTCAGGACAACCAGATTACAGTCAGGTTGTTCCCTGCCACTGTATTAAAATGGAATCAGATAAGGATAATCAAGCTCACTTATTACAATACAGCAATCTGCAAGCGCTATCTCGCTTCACTTTCAATAACCTGATTCCGCAGGGGAGAAACGGAAATCCAATAAACCAGGAGCAATTCAAACAAGCATATGAGGCAGCTAAAGCATTTGCTAAAGAACCTAAAGGTTGGCTAATTCTATGTGGCCCCAGTAATTGCGGCAAAACACACCTGGCAGCCGCTATTGCTAATGACCGCATTAGTCGAGGACAACTTGCTTACTATATCTCTACTCCAGACCTCCTTGATCGCTTGCGCTCCTCCTATAATGCTTCTAGCGAAATATCTTACAACCAGTTTTTTGACCAGGTACGTAATGCTCCATTGTTAATCCTGGATGATTTGGGTACTCAAAGCAGTACTCCCTGGGCTAAAGAAAAATTAGATCAATTACTTAACCATCGTTATAACGGCGAACTACCCACCATTATTGTTACCATTACCCCTATTGAACAGTTAGATGATAGAATACGCTCTCGGTTAACTGATCCCAATTTAAGCCATGTATTTATAGTTGAGACAAGGCAAACTTTATCTGAATACAGCTGGGAGCCAGGACTGGAATTACAAAAAAATATGACTTTTGATAAATATGACTGGAGACGGTTCAACCTGCTACCGGAGCAACGTGATAATCTAGACAAAGCTTTTCACTTAGCCTTTGATTTTGCCAAGTCACCAGAAGGCTGGTTGGTATTTATGGGTACCACTGGCTGCGGTAAAACTCACTTGGCCGCAGCTATTGTTAATCATCGGTATCAGGCTGGTAAACCCGCGTTATTTATAGTAGTTCCCGATTTCCTTGACCACCTGCGCTCCACCTTCAGCCCAGACAGCAAGATATCCTATGATCAGGTATTTGAGAAAGTTAAGACGGCACCTCTACTTATTTTAGATGACTTCGGAGAACAATCAACAACGCCCTGGGCACGGGAAAAACTTTATCAGGTTATTAATTACCGCTATAACGCCTGCCTGCCAACAGTAATAACTACTCGTTATTCACTACAGGAAATTCTGGAGGAAATTGAGAGTTCCATTAGTTCGCGCTTAGTAGACCCTAAAATCAGCACACCTTTTAATATTATTGCTCCTGACTACCGTGGCGATTTACAAGCCAGCCCTAAAAAATCATCCCGTACCAACAAGAGAAGACGCTGGAGTTAAAAGTTCCAGTTTGCATAGTTAAAAGGTTTTTTTGTAGAATAAATCAGTTTTCATATTTTATATAAAGAGTAGCCACAATTATGACTAATCTTCCTGTCTTAGTATTAAATCAGAACTATGAGCCACTCAACATATGTCGAGCTCGGCGAGCATTAGTATTACTTTATTATGGCAAGGCTGAGATGTTAGAGAATGGTTCTGGATTTATCCATTCATCTACTCATACCTTACCGATACCTTCAGTCATCAGAATAATCTATATGATTAAACGTCCCCGGCCAAAAAGAAAGCTGACTCGCCTTGAGATTTTCAACCGTGATAAATACACCTGTCAATACTGCGGGAAGGAAATTCGCCAACTAACCTTAGATCATGTCATCCCACGATATCAAAATGGCCAACACACGTGGGAAAATGTTGTTACTGCTTGTATATCCTGTAATCGCCATAAAGCAGGAAGAACCCCTCAACAAGCCGGAATGAAATTACTTCACGTGCCGGCACCCCCCAAAGATGGTAACTCTTTTCATATTCCTTACCACTATCTCCAAAGTCAGATTGAATGGAAAAAATATTTACCTCAAAAGAACTAATTATTCTTCTATTACAGTAAGATCAGTAATGGGTAATTCCACTCTCGTACCGTTCTTTAGTTCAACTAACACCGTTTCTTTCAGCGAATTACTCTCAATAACAGTAGCTACTCCATCAGGTACAGATACTTGCTTCCCTACTTTAGGCATTTTTTTCTTAATCGTCCGGTATTGTTCACTTTCATAACCCAGACAACACAACAGACGACCGCATACACCAGAAATTCTCATCGGATTGAGAGATAAATCTTGTTCTTTTGCCATTTTGATAGAAACCGGCGTAAACTCGCTTAAGAAGCTCATACAGCATAGCGGACGCCCACATCTACCAAAACCACCAATCAACTTACTCTCATCCCGAGAACCCACCTGCCGCAGCTCCACCCGTATTTTAAAAAGTTTACTTAATTGCCTGACCAGTTCACGAAAATCAACCCTTTCGACAGCACTGAAAAAAAAGGTAAGCCTGCTACCATCAAGATTATATTTTGCGGACAGTAATTTCATCGTTAGATTTAGCTTAGTAATTAATTTAGCACACTCCATCATAGCTTCTTTCTCTTTTTCTGCAAACTCCTGAGCCTGTTTAATATCCTCAGTATCTGCTTTACGAACTACAGGCTTTAAAGTTTTATTTAACTCACCATCCAACATTTGTTTAGGCAAAGTAACCACATTCCCTAGTTCAAGCCCACGAGCTGTTTCTACTATTACGCAATCATCTATCTCCAAGGAAATCCCGGAAGTATCAAAGTAATATATTTTCCCAGCCGTTTTGAAACGTATCCCAACGACTTCAGCCATAAGTTAAAAGTTCTCCTCTCTTTCAGGTATACTAAACATTAAAACCTCAAGTGCAAGCTGCGGATTAACATTTTTCCCAAGTTGTTCCTTTGTTTCCTGAATACTATTAATAAATGTTCTTATTTCTTCTAATCTATAATCTTGGGCACTTTTAATCAGCATTTCTTCAAGATCAATATTAGTAATAGATTCTTTACAACCAATTTTAGCTAGTAAAAGATCACGCCACCAGTCAATCCACAAATCTAGTAATTCTTGGACTAACTCCCTTCTCTGGTTAAAATGTACTGCCAGTTCAGCAGCATAGGCAAATCTCTCCTCATAGTCAGCGTTTATAATGTTAATGATTTTTTGCATTTTCTCATTATATTGTTTAAGCATTTCATCATCAAGGGCTGTCATTAATGCCCAACCCATTCGGCCATGGGAAAGCCTGGCAATCAGTTTAGCTCTTTGCGGCTCAATATCCTGATGGTTATTAAGGGCCGCCTCTATCTCAGCAACTGCTACCGGCAGCAATTCTAGTCGTTGACAACGGGAAACTACTGTTGCCGGTAATAACTTATCATCAGTAGTCAGCAGAATAAAGATTATCTTATCCAGCGGTTCTTCAAGAGTTTTATGCAGACTATTCGCTGCCTCCATGGATAATAACTCTGCCCCGTCAATAATAAACACCTTAAACTTACCTTCAAAAGGTGGAAAGCTAGCAGAATGCTGTATTTGCCTAATTTGATCTATACTAATTTCTGTACGAACCTTAGTATCATTGGTATCTACATTAGTAGTTACACCTATAATCTGCACATCAGCATGTTTTTCCGAAGCTATTTTTTGGCAGGATAAGCATTCACCGCAAGGAGGTTCATAAGCTTCACAATTCACTGCTTGCGCCAGATTAAAAGCTAAGGTTTTTTTCCCTACATGCGCAGGTCCGACAAAAATATAGGCATGAGCAAGAATTTTCTTCTCTAGGCTATGCTTAATTAAGGAGACTGTTTTATTCTGCCCGACTACCTGCCACATATCATAAAGTCCTAATTCTACCAACTAAATTACATCATGTCTGATGAGATCATCAAAAGTTTCCCGACGCCGAATGAGCCGTGCCTTACCTTTCTTAACCAGAACAATAGCCGGTTTAAGTGAGGCATTATAGTTACTCGCCATCGGCAGACAATAAGCACCGCAGTCAGGTACAGCGATGAAATCACCAGCTGATATTAAAGGAAGATCAATATCTTTAATCAGCACATCACCAGATTCGCAAAATCTGCCAGCGATAGTAACTTTTTTTGTTCTCTTTTCCGATAACTTATTTGCAACTACTGCCTCATATTTAGAGCCATACAGAGCCGGACGGATATTATCAGCCATTCCTCCATCCACTGAAACATAACACCTGACATTCGGTATATCCTTAACCACTCCCACTTTATACAGTGCTACACCAGCTTGTCCAATCACTGCCCTCCCTGGTTCAACAACAAGTCGCGGTAGTACAAGCTTTAATTCTCGGCATTTATTAATAATCTTAGCTGTTATTGCCTCAGCATAAAATGAAATTGGCGGAGCAGGAGAATCCGCAGTGTATTGGAGGGCAAATCCACCGCCAACATCTAGTTCCATAAGTTGGAAATTATATTTTTGCTTCATTTCAGCAGCAAAACTAAGTATATAGTCTATTGCTTCCAGATATGGTTCCTTCCCAAAAATAAGAGAGCCCAGATGAAAATGCAAACCTGTTAAATTTAATCCCGGCGTGTTCATCGCTTGAGACACCGCTCTCTCTCCGCTAGGCAACGGAAACCCAAATTTACTATCAATGATACCTGTAGCTATATATTTATGAGTATGAGGATCCACTCCGGGAGTTAGACGCAGCAATATATCAGGTTTATTACCGGTTTCAGCAGCTATTTCACCCAACATTGCTAACTCATGGAAATTATCAACTACTATTCGCCCGATACCATAATTAAGAGCTAATCTTAGTTCATCAGCCAATTTATTATTACCATGGAAATAGACTTTAGACATTGGAAAGCCGATTGATTGGGCAATACTAAGCTCCCCAGCTGAAACTACGTCAAGTCCCAGACCCTCTTCCGCTAAAATGAGAGCTATCGCCTTATTCATAAATGCTTTACAGGCATAAATAACCGAAGTATCAGCATAGCGCTGACTAAATTCATTTATAAATTCAGCACATTTATTACGCAAGCTGACCTCATCAAAGATATATAGTGGCGTACCAAACTCATCGGCCAGCTCTGTAGTATCACAGCCACCAATCATCAGATGATTTTTTTTATTTACTTCAGCTGTTAATGGAAAAAGAGAAAGTTCAGACATAACTTATTCAATGTTAACAATATCACCCAATGAAGTCAATAAACGCTAAACATTAAGGAATTAATCATATAATATATGCCATACTTATCAGTGAAGTACAATGATTATCAAAATTACTTTAAAGCCATTGAGAGTAATACTTTAGCCAGTACTATATTAATTAACAATACTATAACAATAGAAAAGTAAAATTTAATGAACTAAAGAAAGGCAATGGAGTTATATGGGATTTTATGCATTGGATTGAGCAATAACCACTGAGGAGTACATTTCTTTTACCATCCCATATGTATTTCTTACTTCTATCATTACAGCTGTTCCTTTACCAAATCGTGATTTCACTAATAATTTACTATCAAGCAGATTAGCCCGTTCCCGTATACCAATAAGACCCAGTTTCCCATCAGCAGCAAAATCACCGAGCACTTCCGGCAATATAAAACCTATACCGTTGTCAGCTATAGTTAATCTAATTTTATCATTACCGTATTGAATTCTCACTATAGCTTTCGTTGCTTCGGAGTGCTTCCTTACATTACGCAGTGCTTCTTGAACAATACGAAACAGTATCAGTTCCACCTCAGTTTTTAAGCGTTTTTCAAAACCCCTAATCTCCAGTGACATATTAATACCATGCTCACTCTCAAATTCTTCACCCAATACTTCAAGTGCTGGTATTAGACCTATCTGGTCTATTATGTCAGGGCGTAAACGATGGCTGAATTTACGCAATCCTTCCACAACATTATTGGTTTCAGAACGAAGTCTTCTAAGCTTCCGAATAGTACTTTTTGGTATCCCATCCTGCTGTTGGACCATAGAATCAATCTCAAGAATCAATGCCGCTAAAGCTTGAATAGAATCATCATGTATTTCACGCGCTATGCGCTTTCGCTCCTCTTCTTGAGCCCTTGTGATTGCCGAAATATAAAATTGCATATTTTTCCTTAGACGCCTTTGCTCCGTCAGGTCAGTCCAGCTTATTAATTGGTATTTTATTTCTCCATCCACGGATACCAACCCTTGAGATACTTCTACCCAAAATAGTTCCCCACTGCTATTTTGAAATAGTTCCTCATATTTCCTCGGTTTCCGGCGTACTAACGCTTTCAATCTCCGCAACGTTCTTTCGTAATTATCCTTTATCCACCAAGGATATGGAGGCATTACACCAATTAGTTCCTTCTGGGAATAACCAGTCAGTTTTTCCAGTGCCGGGTTCACATACTTTATTGAATAGTCATTATTAATAACTAGTATCGGATTTAGCGAATTAATCAGTAAGCTGGAATTAAATTCTTCACTTTCTTTTAATGCAATATCCGCTTCTTTATGCTCAGTAATATCTTGATATAATGCCTGATATTCCTTCTTACCATTCCAGATGACTTCTTTACGAAATACCGCTAAGTGCCGGATTTTCCCATCCTTATGATTTATACTTATTTCATAATTATTCGGAGTAGGCTCTCCCTGTCTCCTTTTTTCCCTTCGCTTTAAGAAGGCAACATAGCTTTCCCGAGTATAGCGATCTTTAATAGGTGTATTTTTTAATTCTTCAAAACTGTCATATCCATACATAGCTAGAATAGCATGATTAGCATAGAGAAGTTCCCCATCTTCAGTAATTATACGAATCCCTAAAGGAGAATTATCTAACGTATTTCGAAAATTATGTTCTAACCCATGGACTTCCCGTTGCAATTGCTTATATTCGGTAATATCACGTGCAGCAGCATAAATCCCTGCTACCTCTCCATCTCCATCCCTGTAGACAACGCCATTACACAATACCGTCTTTATAGCTCCATGACTATGTCTAATATCTAGTTCATAGTTATTCCCTGAACCTTTTTCAAGTACTTCCTGAAAATTCGCCCATGCCTTCTCGGTATTCGTAAAATATTTTGAAAACTCTGTACCGATGAGTTTATTAGGGGGAATACCGGTAATATTTTCTACTGATGTATTTATGTCAATTATTATTCCATTTATATCTATATTAACCAATATATCGGGGATCACTTCAATAAGAGAACGGTTATTATCGCCATTCCCCAATGATAATTCATTCGCTTTTTCATACTGGTTTTCGTTTGTTTTTGACTCTTCGGCGTGTAACTTATTTTCTTTTATTACTTTCATGATGTAAACCACCTAAACAGCCAATAATTTTAGTGGCCAATGCTGATTACAAAATAATAAATCTGATTAAACCGCAAATATATTATTAAAAACTCTGGCAGTTCTAGATTCACATGCTCCATATTATTTCAGGACAGTTTATTAAGATTAATCCAGCCCTTTTTTAATGCATAGAGCACAGCCTGAGTACGTGAATTAACGCCTAATTTCCTAAAGATGTTAACTAAGTGAGTCTGAACCGTACGCTCACTAATATAGAGCTCATTGGCAATCTTTTTATTACTCAGCCCTTCCGCAGTTAGCCTGATTATTTCCAGCTCACGGCTATGCAAGTATTCCGTACCGGAAGTATCCCCACGGCCATCATTCCTTAAATAACTGACAACTTTATCGGCAACTTTAGTATCAAGCACACGGTCCCCGCTATAAACCAAACGAATAGCACCAATTATTTCATGGAGCGGTCTGGTTTTTAACATATATCCGGCTGCTCCTGCTTGGAGAGAAGCCAGTATATATGACTCATAGTCAAAAGCACTAATCATTAAGACAACAGTACCAGGGGAAACTGTTTTTATTTTTTTTATGGCTTCAATGCCATTAAGATTAGGCATACTGACATCAATTACAGCTACATCGGGTTGCAGCTCTTTAGCCAATTGGACAGCTTGCACCCCGTCTTCTGATTTTGCAATGCACTCCAAATCTTTCTCGTCCGCAAGAAGACGAGATAATCCTTCGAGAAAAGCGGGGTGGTCATCCGCAATCAATAACCTAATTTTACTCATAATAAAATTTCACAGAACAGGATAATAACCTTTCGTACATGTTTTGTCAATAAGAACAACCATCAATAGATACCTATTTACGTAATTTTATGTAATAGAGACAAGTTTATTATTTACGTAATTAATCTAATTTTTACACCACCTCGGATAAATATACTAAT
>JAQTVP010000062.1 GCA_028707015.1 Dehalococcoidales bacterium
TATCGATCAAATTCCGCATTCTTATTTCTACTGATGGATTAGTAATCATTCTTCACCTCCTTCCAAAAATTTTATACAGCTTTGTAAATGGGGCGATAAAAAATAAAGAAGAGGTTCAGGTGCCAGCCCAACCAAAACTGGTCATTGAATAGCTTTATACTATCACCCGGGGAACGGTCTAATTACCGTCACTTTCGTGCCTCCCGTCTTATCCTTGCGAATAAGCTCCCTCTTCATTAAAGAGTATGTAATAAATGCGAGTCCTACCAGAGGGCTTCCCCAATCCGGTTCTTGGCAATATTTTTATTGCCTTCTGTTTCCCTGGACGCGCTTGCCAAAGCTAACTAGTAAAGTGAACCATCCGACAAGATGATTCTTAACCCCGTGCACGAGGTCGCCTTACTAGCCCCAGGTTATATCGGGTGTCTAATCCGATATAGGACTGCTAAAGTCAGGATATGTTCCTCGATCTTACGCCTGGAACCCTGCTGACCAAACCCAAAGATGCGCTCATATTCAATTGTGGTATGTAATTTCGTTTAGCCGATTTTTCAGGACCAATGCCGGCGCATCAAACACCTCCCATAGATATGATAGAGAAAACAAAAAATGAGAACTACGTTCTCTCGCACCACGGCCCTAAGCATTGAATTGCTTACCCGTTAACGATCAAAAATAGTTCTCCGTTCTATTATAGAATATGTTTTTTTTGCGAAGCAAAAAGAAGAGCCTGACCGTGTCGTATGATTAGACGGCTCGTTAAGCTTTTGGCTCACTCTTCATTATAATAAATGTTTTTTTCGCGAGCTATTCGTCAACCGCTTTGATGACTGTCCAGTTATCTGCTGGAGTACCATAATAAATATGGTCATCAATTCGCACGTCAAAATATCTAGTATTTAGAATCGTGTAGTCGGCGATAACCACACCAATCGCATCGCCACTTATATGCTTAACTTGATCCTGATATTCGGCCATCCCTCCTCCATAAAAGAAAAAGAAGAAGGCGCGTTGTCACACGCGCCCTCGGATTATGAATCCTAATGCTTTCGATGCAATGACATGACTCCTCTCATGTTCAAGAATTAGTATGATTCCTAGAAGATTACACGCAACTATTGCAATGGTATCCGGACTTATACGTCGCTTATTTCTAAGCTCGTTTCGTCTTTCCATCATCGACAATACGTCGCCAATATCTTCTAGAGACTCAGCATCTTTCAACTGAACTTCGAGTTGTTCGTCAAATAACTTCTCCACATCAGAACGCCTATCCAGTTTTATGCGATTTAACATGCCTTCTCCTGTTTAAGAGTTCATCTTTCATTTAAGGCAATGTTTATACCGCGAAAGACATTCTTTACTTTACAACCTTGAAACTCACTGTCGATTTCTCAGCAAGTTTTTC
Source organism: Dehalococcoidales bacterium (assembly GCA_028707015.1). Lineage (GTDB taxonomy): Bacteria > Chloroflexota > Dehalococcoidia > Dehalococcoidales > JAQTVP01 > JAQTVP01. Next base: position 1,409 of record JAQTVP010000062.1, read on the forward strand.
AAGATCATCATTTAAAGCCAAGTCGTACGTAATCTTTCCGGTTTTTGCTGACGTCTTAATGTTAAGTTCCCCGTCCGTACTAGTTTCTGGCAATCCTTTAAGACTAGTAAGCAGTGAGATCACCGCAGCAATGAGGCCAACTGATATAATTTCCCACCAGTTAATCTGCATGATATCGGTTACTTGCGACACAACCAAAATCGACAAGGCTGCTTGTGCAAAAGTTTTAGCCGCACGAATACCAGCTGCTTTTAACCATATCAACATGCTTTATCTCCTTTATCTCTGTTATAATGTTCTATAGGCTGCGGACGAATTGGTAGAGAATCCACTTGTTTAATAATTTTCTCTGCCGTACCGTTACCCCCCATTTTCGAATATGGTTTATAGAGATAGTCTCTAATATTCTCATACTCAGCTTGGGTGAGCCAACCACGTTCAACATAGCACATACCGAGATAGATAATGCGATCATGACCCAAACCAATGAGCATTTCACATTGCACATCCTTTTTATCTAGACGTCTTTGAATAAACGTCCAGAAACCAGATGTCGCCACTACTGATCCGAAGATGGTTATAATCATCGTCATCCAAAGTTCCATAGGCGCTTCCTTTCAGGATTCCTCATCGGCAGCTGGGACAGCGGCTATATTAAATATAATATCTCCCTCTGTCTCTGGCAATTCTTCCTTGTTCCAAACTATAACATCGAATCTAATGATCATTATGACCACGTCACATTCAATATTGTTTCCCGTGTTGGAGTCCCGGAAGCAATTGGACAACTAAGTTCTACTAATTCATATTGATTTAAAATTGGTGGTATTTTTTGTCTAAATCTATCTGTTGTAATATATAATTTAGTCCACCCCTCCCTTACAATATATTCCTTAAATATCTCTTGGGATATAAAGGATCGTTGAACCCATGTGCTATCGGACCAACTTGGATCATATGTCAAACTTGCTAGAAGTGGTAATTTGGCAACTTCATCTGGATGTAGCCAATTATATCTACAAATATCAAACGGTATCCAGTCTTCACTCCACCAACGAGAATAGTCCCATTCCTTAAAGTGAAATGGGTATATTTCTAATGTAACTGGGTTTGGCATCGATGACGAGATATAATTTCTAGTCCATCCAGTTAAGACTACATCTGAAATAGTTGCAGTTTTTAGAACGCTCCTTGTATCGAACCACATAAATACTGGCCAAGCTGCGAATAAAGTGGACAATTTAATCTGTCCAATAGATACATATCTCATACCCTCATCTTGTGGATATAGGAAATATGGCTTATCAATATATATTCCGCCATAAGCAGTTTTATCATTTAAACAATTCATTACACGTTCATGTGTATTTGCTTCCATATCCCAAATAGCAACTTGCCCATGTCTATCTGTGTCACCAAAATATGACCCATTCCAGTTACACTCTGAAGGGCCATCACGATTTGCTATTATACTTAGATCTATATCCATTATATCAACTCCGCATATCCGCGTATACGACAAGTAGTTGCGCTGGTTTCTTCGACTCTAATATCTCTTAATTTTATTTGAGCATTATCATAAAACTTAGGAGTAACTAAAAATTGAATCAAATCCTGAGCCGAATCAAAACCGTGCGACCATTCGTCTGTAACAAATTCTCCGGAAGAAGTAATACTGACCCCCAATGTAGTCGACATAATATCGCTATTTCCCACTACTGGCGGATCAAATTCTATACCAGTATCCAATAGCGACATTCGTCTAGGAGTCCCATTTTCAGAATGATAATATACAATATGCAAACCATCTTCACGTTTGTAAATATGAGCTTGTGCGTTTGAGTCGACACCGGTTCCAGATCCAAGGACAAGTACAGGAACAAATGTCTCTATTTCATCATCAAATATAAATTGAAACTCCATTTTGATAAGTTCATCGTACGTATAAATCATTACAGGTTCATTATCTTCCCCATAACAATTTACAGATTTCACTGTAACATCGGTGCGGGTATCATCTGTCCAATATAAAGGTTCTTCGTCTCGGTTTGCAAGTTGCTGTTCGCCACTATTATATGAAGCTGTTATAAATGAAATATATTGATCTTTTATTCGAACATAGTTAATATCACTGGTGTCACTATCTAAATATTTTTGTACTTTATTAGAACCTTCATATCTATCAACTGTTAATTCAGCAATATTTCCTTTTGCTCCATATAAATTAAGTGACGGTGTAAACTTAACACCATCATCATTCATTAACATTTGCCGTAGATCACCATCTTGAGAGTTATAATAGTCCACATACAAACCTTTATCACCTTTATATATTGAGCCGGAACCATTAGTGTTACCACCACCGCCAGCACCAATATTAATACGTGGAATATATTCCTCTAGAGTACTGTCATAAGTGAATGAATTTTCCATCTTTACAGTTTCTGCATATGTATAAATATAACATGGAAATTCAGTTTCTTCAGTGACAGTTATCTGATGATCCTCATCCTTCCAGTATAATAGCTGACCATTTCTATTAGTTGCTTGTTCATACGGGTCGCCACCCTCTGAAATAATATAGTAATCATATTTAACATAACGACCACTAACTACCCCAGTTAATTTATAATAAGATGTCGGATTCGATGGACGATAAATACGACCTGCTTGAAATGCAGCCAATGCGCTGGATTCGCCGCCATTCGAATAAGAAGGAACACCCTCATCATCAATTGTTATACTCGTGTAATAGGTGTCAATTTCTAGATCAGATTGCATATCCCACTGACCAGAAAATGATTTAGTCCCTTTAAATGCTGACCCAACTTTCGCAGTTATAAACTGAACTACCTGGCCAACTATCCTAATAAAGTTCACATCTGATGTATCACCATTAAGATATTTTTGAACTTTATTTGAAGTTTCAAGTTGATCGACTGTCAGTTCAGAAATATAACCTTTTTCAGCATATAAATTTGGAGTAATCACAGCTGACAAAGCTTCTAGAACATCAACAGTGAACTTGCCGTCAAACACCAAGGTGGTTTCGTCCAATTCCGAATCATATTCGTAGTACAGACGATCTTTCCATGTGGGACTTACTAGATTACCATCGCCACTTTGAAACACCATCGCGTCACTACGAAAATATGCTCGGGCTCTTTTATCATTTCTAACAGCTTCAAATCCGTATTCTGGACCAATACGAATACCATTGTACTTAGCGTCCTTAGACACGGCATCAGTTTGAATATCATATATAGAATTCGATAGGTCCCCTATATGATCGGAAAATTCAAATGTTGTTGCCATATCATCATAGGGATTATAAATAATCTTGACACAACGCAAACTCTCACTGATACCCAATTCTACTTGTCTAAGCTGAATATTATCTCCCAGCTCAAAATTATCCAAAGGAGTATGCACTGGAGTACAAGCATAACTTACCTTTGGAAGCCCGCCAACAAGTTCACGTTTGTTGACGACTTTAGACAAAACTGTAACGTCTCGATCCTTAACCACCAATTTTGGTTCTGTGGAACCTAAATGCTGAAGGCAACTAATTGTCCACCCATCAAATAAAAGTTCCGCGTCAATATACTGAGCAAACTCCATTAATACTTGACGACGACTCATAGCTTCCTGGGCAGAATATGTCACAACATTTGAGAAGTCGCAGGTACCTAGTGAGAATGGTGTCCCGGCTAATATTTGCCCAATAATATAAGGTGGCGTCCCGTACTCAGTAAAGAACTCGACATTATATTGGGCCTCATTTAACCTATATGAGACATGCTCTGACTCAACAACTATTGTATAGCTACCATCAGAATTTAAAAGCTTCTTGAATACTTTTACATCAAAATACTGTCCCTTAAATTCTAAAATACTATCCTCATTAAGAAGAGTATTCATTTTTGAATCCATTATGACAGTCAGGTCAAGCGTGTTCTCATCGTTGATAACTTCTGTACGGGCCGCATCAATAACTTTACTAATAACTCCAAGTCGATGGAGGTCCGAATCTAAGATTCTAATTAGATCCATATTTCCTCCTTATATCCATAATGGGATAAAGTCTATCATTACAGTGGTGAGATTAAGTCCTGTGCCATTCACCACAAGAGTATTATCTCCTGATATAATCGGAAGAAATGAATCGATATCCCCGCCTAAATAACTAAAGACATTCGTCCCATCAATGGTAACCTCCATATCAATATTATCAATAATTAAAGTTTTACCACTTCTAGCTTGGGAGTAGGTTAATGTTTTCCCGTTTAGCGCTAAGGATAAAGTTGTCCAAGAACCACTAATAGATATAAGAGACTTACTACCAGATGGAGCACGATAATTAATTGCTCTTGTCCCTGGGTGTTCAAATTCACAATTAGTCTGACTTATTATAGTTTCAAAAATTTCTATAACCTCGTCAACAGAATATGCGAATGGTTGACAATCAAATTTAATAGTACATTCTCCAGCTTCTTGTAAAGTCGATAAATCTAATTCATCTGTTACTCTTGCCAAATAATACTTATCGGGTTCATCATTAATTATGAGCTCAGCAAAATCATCAGTACTTAGCCACGCAGCAATACTTCTGGCTCTACTACGTAATTCCGCAAAACTAGTGCCTTTATAAGTTATCCGCATCTCCAATTCGCGTAAACCGTATTCAGTATTAGGAAAGTCATAGGCACCAGAGGCACCAGCCAATTCAACCCTTTTAACTTTTGCTTGAGGGAGTAATGGCCGCTTGATAGACTTGCAAACCAAATCGAACTCTGAACTTTCTGTTTCATTGAATTTAAACGCACCTATCATGTAGCCATCACCCCCTTAGCAAAAGCGTGACGATCTAAGGTTGTCTTTAGATCCTGACTAATCTTACGGATGTCTTGATCATTACGAACTGTATAGTGATTTTCAATGTAAATCGGCGGACTATTCACGGATTGCACCACCGGGGCATTTTTTGGATTTGAAATTTCAGATTTCACCGGAGCATAAACGGTTGCTGCTTTTTTACTTGATGCTGTGACATCGATTGCCTGAGATTTGGCAAATGTAGAATCGATCCCATTTTGAACGTCTGTCATGTCTACTACAGGACGAATGGTTGGATTGATATCTACATCTGCTTTTAGAGCGTCTTTAATTCCAGACAATCCTTTACCAACTGCTTTATGTGCTTTCTCTCCCATAGCATTAGCAGCATCCGAAACTTTGCCGCCAATTGCTTTAATACCCACAACTAGACCCTGTCCCATGTATGTACCATACTCAGCAAATACCTTGGACGGAGAGTCAATTCCGAACAGACTCTTAAACCCATTCTTAATTTTATTACCAATACTCTTAACGCCCTCCAAGATTTCCTTACCCATGGAACCAAAGCCTTTAAGAATACCTTTAATAATCATCACACCGATTTCAGAGAACATCCCAGCTAACTTCTTAAAGGCATCAATGATAGCCAGGATAAGATTCTTAATGGCAGCAACCAATTCGCTACTATTCCCACGAATAGCTGCAGCTAATCCATTGATAATCTTGATAAGAGTTTTAAAGATTTCATTGGTAATTCGTACTACTTGGGTGGCAAACTCCTGAAGGAATTTAACAATGATATCCCCAGCAACTTTAACAACTTCTCCAATGTGATCTGAGATCCCTTTCAGAAATGCCAAGAGTATTTTCCAACCAGCTTCAATAATCTTAGGAATGGCATCCACAAGAATTCTAAGAATCGTATCGACCAACTGTATAATTATCTTCTCAATATTCGGTAATAAAGTACCGAATGCATCAAGAAGTCCAGAGACAACAACAACCACGGCTTCTATTACTTTTGGAGCACCGTCGATAATAGTTTGACAAATTTGAATAATGCCTTCGCCAATGGCTTTCATAACTTCAGGAATTGTTGATGCAAATGCCAATATCATGTCTTTAAAGACTGTAATTCCAGCAGCACCAAGACCAACCAATGTAGCCATGCCAGTGGCAAATAGTGCAACACCTATCCCAGCAGCCATTACTGCAACACCTAAGATTCCCAGTGCTATAGCAAGGCCCATAAGAAGTGGAGTTACTGGGGCTAATAACATAGCTGCCCCAGCAAACACGACAAGGACACCGACTAATACTAGAAATGCCTTGCCTATCTCTGCTAAGGACATCGACGCAAATGCCTGAAGTGCCTGAGACATGAGTAGCATTGCACCAGCGACAATTACCAATGCGGCGGCGCCAGTTACACTACCTTCCATAAACTTCATAGCTACTACCAATACTGCTAAAGCTCCTGCTAATGCAATAATGGCTTTCGCAATATCTTTGGCTGGCATCTTAGCAAATTCCTTAAGTGTCACAGAAATAAGGAGCAATGCCACAGAGAGAACAAGAATTCCAGCTGCAGTTTTTGCTGTGCCTGCTGCCCCACCAGATAATTTCTCAAAAGCTGCTAATTCGGCTAAGACTAAACCTATCCCAATTAGTCCCTTTGCTATATCTTTAGTGTTCATTTGGCCAAGTTTCTCAACAGCACTTGCCATAACATTAAGAGCAGCAGCTAATATGAGTAATCCAGCAGCATTCCCTAATCCCATTTTTTCGAAATTTGCAGTCTTTAAGAATACTGCAAGCACTGTTAAAATCACAACAATTGACCCAAGACCCTTAGCCAAAGTCTTTAGATCCATTGCCCCAAATGCTGCGACAGCGAAGGATAATCCAATAAGAGCTACTGATAATATTCCAATAGCAACAGAAAATGCTATTAGAGTTCCAGCACTTGTAACCATATTTTTTGCATTGGACGCCATTAATTTAGAAGCCGTTACTAACAGTGTCATCACGCCAGCTAGACCAGCCATGCCTCTAAGTAATTCGTCCCAACTCATACTAGATATAACCTTTAATGCCGCCGCAAGAATTAGAATTGATACTGACATAGAAACCATTCCGGCAGACATACTCATCATACCACCGAAACCTAATGGGTTACTAAATGTCATAAATACTTTCATTGCACCCATTAACTCTATGCCAAGAAGAGATATAACTTTTACTGCTCTCTCTAATTTGGTAGGTTCAATCGAAGAAAGTACAAGCAACGAAGCTGTAAGAATCGCAATAGCTTCGGCAATTCTAAGAAGAGTTTTAGACTGAATATCTTTTTGATACGCCTTTAAACAACCACGAACGCCATCAAGAACATCAGTAAGCCCCTTCATAAAACCAGAAGCACTCTTTGCTATATCTCCAAAAGAGCCAACAAGTTTCTTTAAACCTATTAATATCGCAGCTAATAAGCCGCCATTTATAACATGAAATAGAGATTCTGGTCCTGTATTTTCAAAAGACTGTCCTAAAGAGTCAAAGAACTTACCTATAGCTTTGGCAATGGCCTCTACAACTGTGACAAA
>JAQTVP010000063.1 GCA_028707015.1 Dehalococcoidales bacterium
TAACGGTAAACGTTCCTCCGGAATTTATCTGCTTTACTGTTCATCGTTCCTTCGAAGATATGAACCTAATTGAGAACCAGAGAGTATTCATAACGTTCAAGGAATCGGCGGTAAATATTTTTTAAATGATAAAACTAGAGTGAATTGAAACTATAGAAATATAATGTGTAATAAGTAAATATGTTAATATCGATTTAACTTTAGAAATATGAAAACAGTAATCTAATTTAATCAAAATACTTTGCTCTGAACACAAGTTTATGCTAACATTTAAGTAGCCAGGAATTAAAGAGAGGAGATGGGTTCATTATGGAAGTAACAGTACCACTGAAAGAGGTAACGGATATCATCAAAGAATCCGGTGGGGAAGAACTTAAATTATGTTATCAATGTGGTCTTTGTACCGGTGTTTGTCCTTGGAATAATGTAAGAAGTTTTACGGTTCGTAAAATAATGCACCAGGCACAATTAGGTCTTATCGATTTTGAAGATGAAGACATGTGGCGTTGTGTTACATGTCGCGCTTGCGTTGACCGTTGTCCTCGTAGTGTGGGAATAATAGATGTTATGAAAGCTATGCGTAGAGGCATTACGGAATTGGGTATAGCTAAAGTTCCTGACTCGCTCCGAATAACAATGAAGAATATTTCAACAACAGGTAATCCATTGGGAGAACCGCCAGAAAATCGTGCAGATTGGGCTAAAGGCTTAGATGTAAAAGAATATACTAAAGGAACAGAATGGCTATATGTTACAGGATGTATGGCTGCCTATGATCCTAAATTACAGAGAATTTCAAAAGCTATAGTTTACTTACTAAAGAAAGCGGGACTAGATTTTGGTATATTAGGCGAGAGAGAAAGATGTTCTGGTGAGAGCGTACGTAAAGCAGGTGATGAACAGCTTTTCCAAACTCTAGCCCAGACTAATATAGAAACTTTTAAGGAGCTTGGTGTTAAGAAAATTGTAACGACATCTCCTCATAGTTACCATGCCTTCAAAAATGAATACCCTGAGCTGGAGGGTAATTTTGAAGTAGTTCATTATTCACAGCTTCTCGCTGAGCTTATTAAAGATGGTAAGCTAAAGCCAACTAAAGAACTGAAAAGGAAAATCACATATCATGATCCTTGTTATCTGGGACGACATAATGCTGTATATGATGAACCTCGTGAAGTATTAAACAGTATCCCAGGTATAGAATTAATTGAAATGCCACGTTCTAAAGAAAACAGCTTATGCTGCGGTGGCGGTGGTGGTGGTATCTGGATGGAAACCAAGAAAGGGGAGAGGTTTGCTGATTTAAGATTAGACGAAGCTGAAGAAGCAGGTGCCAATATATTAGCAGTCGCCTGTCCATATTGTATGAGTATGTTTGAAGATAGTGTTTTATCTTTAAACAAGGGTGATGTTCTCGAAATTAAAGATATTGCAGAATTACTTCAAGAAGTTATCTAGTAAACTACGGAGGTTAAAAATATGACTGAGGAACGCAGAATTGGAGTATATATTTGCCATTGTGGTAGTAATATCTCTGGTAAAGTAGATATTGAACAGGTCACTAAATTTGCGGCCAGCTTAGATGCAGTGGTAATAGCCCGTGAATATAGATTTATGTGCTCTGATCCAGGGCAAAACTTAATTAAACAAGATATTAAAGAATTAGATCTTAATCGTATAGTTGTTGCTTCTTGCTCCCCAACTATGCATGAAAGAACTTTCCGCCGAGCTTGTCAAGAAGCAGGGGTAAACCCGTATCTATTTCAGATGGCGAATATTCGCGAACATTGTTCGTGGGTAACTGAAGACCCCAAACTGGCTACGGAAAAAGCAAAAGCATTGATTAGTGCTGCGGTTAAACGCGTCTATTACCAGCAGCCTCTGGAAACTAAAGAAGTCCCGGTCAATTCTAGTACACTTGTAGTTGGTGGAGGAATTGCTGGGATACAATCTGCTTTAGAAATTGCTGATTCCGGCAATAAGGTGTATCTGGTAGAGAGAACCCCCAGTGTTGGGGGACATATGATACAATTTGATAAAACATTTCCTACTTTGGATTGTTCAGCTTGTATCCTGACACCTAAGATGACACAGGTAGGTTCTCATCCAAATATAGAATTAATTACCTATAGTGAAGTAGAAGAAGTTTCAGGTTTTGTCGGTAATTTTAATGTAAAAATCAGAAAAAAAGCAAGATATGTTAATGCTGACAAATGTACTGGTTGTAAGATATGCCAGGAAAAATGTCCCTGGAAAGTAGATAGCGAATTCGAGGTAAGTATGGGTAAACGAAAAGCTATTTATGTTCCATTTGATCAAGCAGTACCAAATGTGCCAGTAATTGATACAGAAAATTGTGCCTATTTTAAGAATGGGAAGTGCCGTCTTTGCGAGAAGTTCTGTGAAGTAGGAGCCATAGATTTTGAACAAAAAGACGAACTGGTTGATATCGAAGTAGGTGCAATTATTGTGGCTACCGGGTTTGAAGTATTTAATCCAGAACCGATTTCACAGTATGGCTATAAGAAGTTTGATAATGTTGTTACTGGACTTGAATTTGAGAGACTGGTTAACTCAGCTGGGCCAACCGGTGGTGAAATAGTACTTAAAGATGGCACAGCACCAAAGAGTGTAGTTATTGTGCATTGTGTAGGTAGCCGTGACAAGAATTATCATGAATATTGCTCTCGAGTATGTTGTATGTATTCTTTGAAGTATGCTCACTTGATAAAAGAAAAAACTGATGCTGATGTGTACCAGATGTATATAGATATGCGTTGTTTCGGTAAGGGTTATGAAGAATTTTACGACCGTCTTTCTGAAGAAGGAGTGAATTTCATACGTGGTAAAGTAGCTGAAGTTACCAAAAATACGGTAACTGAAGAGGAAGGGAAGTTGCTTGTCTCCGTTGATGATACTTTGTTAGGTAATATAGTAAAAGTACCGGCAGATATGATTATTCTTAGTATAGGTCTGGAACCACAAGCCGATGCTAGTACAGTTGCTCGTTTATTTAATATCAGCCGGAGTGCTGATGGCTTTTTCCTTGAGAAGCATCCTAAGCTTGACCCTGTTGCTACTACCACTGATGGGGTTTTTGTGGTCGGTTGTTGTCAGGGTCCTAAAGATATTCCTGATACGGTAGCTCAAGCATCAGCTGCAGCTGCGCGGGTATTAGCGATGATTAGTAAAGGAGTCGTAGAGGTAGAAGCGGCTACGGCAATTATCGATGAGAATCTTTGCTCCGGTTGTCAAATCTGCAAACTTGTCTGCCCATATACTGCAATAAATTATATTCAAGATAAGGAAGTATGTGAGGTTAATGAAGCTCTGTGTAAGGGTTGCGGTACTTGTGTTGGTGGGTGCCCCAGCGATGCTATAAGCCTAAAACACTTTACTAATGAACAAATCATGGCTGAGTTAGAGGGGCTACTGGTTTAATTTATACTAAGCTACTATTGAATATAGAAGTTTAAAAACAAATAAGGCTTCCCTTCTGGAAGCCTTATTTGCTGATATTGCTTAATATTATTTATTTAATGCGAATTTTATTAGGACACAGATATCTTGTATCATTTGTCATTTAGGTAACTATAAAAATGCAACATTTATGAAAAATACCGATCAATTTAAGTTCTTAATGTAATAAGTAATTCACTTATACACCTACAAAACAATATGTATTGTGGTGACTATTTATGAAAACGACCGATTTTGATTATTATCTACCCCCTGAATTTATTGCTCAAACTCCAATTGCAAAAAGAGACCAATCGCGGCTTTTAGTTTTAAACAAAGTTAATGGAACAATAATGCACCGTAAGTTTATTAAAATTACCGATTATCTTTGTGCTGGTGATGTCTTACTGTTTAATGATAGCCGTGTTATTCCGGCTCGTCTTACTGGAAGAAAAGTAGAAACCGGCGGCAAAGTAGAAATTTTGTTATTACGCTGGTGTGATTATGACACTTGGGAAGCATTAGTTAAACATAGTAAACGGATTAATCTTGGCACTAAGATTGAAATAATCAGTGATAATGAATATAAAGTTAAAGTTTTTGCAGAAGTGGTAGGCGAGAACATCGATGGCATAAAAAAGATAAAATTCTCTGACGGAGGGCTACTGCATAAATTAGGTAGAATACCTCTACCACCATATATACATACTCCTTTAGACTGTTCTGAGCGATATCAGACAGTCTACGCTAATAGGGATGGCAGTGTGGCAGCACCTACTGCTGGTTTACACTTTACTCCGGAATTACTTGACGAAATACAAAAAAAGGGTATTCACTGTTTATTTGTTACCTTACATATAGGGCTTGATACTTTTCGACCAATAAGAGTCAATGATCCCCTTAAACATCCGATTCACAGGGAATATGGTGTGATAAAAAAAGATGTGACTAATTTAATATCCCAGGCTAAGGCAGAGGGGCACAAGGTTATTTGTGTTGGCACTACTACAGCCAGGATAGTAGAACACGCTGCTCAGAATAGTCACAGTGCCTTTTTAGAACCCTTTGTAGGCTGGGTAGATTTATTTATTTTACCCGGATATCATTTCAGAGTGGTAGATTCTCTTATTACTAATTTTCATTTACCTAAATCAACTCTTTTGATGTTAGTTTCCGCTTTTGCTGGTACAGATTCCATAAATCGGGCCTATCAGGAAGCAATAGCAGAGAAATATCGTTTTTATAGTTTTGGCGATGTGATGCTTATACAATGATAAGTTAATTTGACTTTTGTTAGTCTTAATGATACGCTGATATAACTTAATAACTTTAACAACTATAAAGGTGTCTGAGCGCAAGCAAAGACTTAAATGGAAGGCAAGCCCGGTGGAAATCCGGCACAGTTCCGCCTACTGTAACTGAAGGTTTCAAGAACCATCAGAAGTCAGAACGCCAGCCTTTATTGTAATTACCTCCGCGGAGATGGGGGCTGAGTAAGGATTTAATGAATCCCCTTGTTCTACGGACGAGGGGATTTTTTTATTTAGTAAATAATTTGAGATAATGGTGATGCTGAATAAACTAAAACATGGCAATAAGCTAATTTTAATTTTGACACTGATGGGTGGAGTATTAATCATCATTTCATTAATAGCTAGCTCTTTTGGAGCAGTAACCATACCTTTACCCAATATATTCAAGATGGTTCTTAATAAAATATCTGTATTTGATTTTCCAAATACCTGGAGAGCCGTAGATGAAACAATTATTTTTCAGGTTAGATTACCTAGAGTGATAGGAGGAGCTTTAATCGGAGCAGCTCTAGCTACAGCAGGAGTGCTCTTTCAGGGTTTGCTGCGTAATCCTATGGCTGATCCTTATATAATCGGAACATCATCTGGTGCTGCCCTAGGAGCAACTATAGCTATGATTCTACCATTAAATTTTACTTTGCTTGGATTTGGTTTGATACCGGTAGCAGCGTTTATCGGTGCGTTAGTTACAGTATTTCTCGTTTATAATTTAGCGCGTGTCGGTGGGAAAACACCAATTATTAGTATGTTACTGGCTGGCTTTGTCGTAAGTGCTTTATTGACAGCAGTTATGGCATTTATGATGTCTATGAATGAGAGATTTGGTTTAGATCTGCACTCAATTTATTCGTTTCTTATGGGGCATATATCGGTAACTGGCTGGGGACAGATAATGATAATTGCTCCACTGGTTATCGGAGGTATCATTACCGCACGATTGTTTGCTATCCACTTAAATGCCTTTTCACTGGGAGAAGAAGGTGCTGCCTATTTAGGTATTGAAGTTGAAAAAGACAAAATTCTTGTTTTAGCTTTAGGTTCTTTACTTACTGCCGCCGCAGTTTCAATTAGCGGGTTACTAGGTTTTGTTGGGTTGGTAGTACCTCATGCAATGCGCCTGCTGCTGGGTTCAGATCATCGAATACTTTTACCTGCATCGGCATTAGCCGGTGCCGTTTTTTTAGTAATTGCTGACTTATTGGCCCGTACTCTTTTAGCCCCTGTAGAAATCCCAGTAGGAATTATTACAGCTATTGTTGGCGCTCCTTTTTTCATTTACCTGTTACGGCGTACTAAAAAGGAATATGCATTCTAATGATTGACTTACAAGTACAGCAAGTTTATCATTCTTATTTTGATGGTTTGGTATTAAATGACATTAACCTGTCAATTAAAGCTGGTGAAATGGTAGGATTACTGGGACCTAACGGTTCAGGTAAAACTACTTTAGTTAAGTTAATTGCCGGAGTTTTAAAACCCAACAAAGGTAAGATTATGCTAAATAATACTGATTTAAACCGGATGAATAGAATGGATATTGCCCGTAATTTGGCCGTGGTTCCACAGTACTTTAATTCTCCTTTCGCTTTTTACAGCACAGACGTAGTAATGTTAGGCCGAACCCCATTTATAAACATGTTTAGCGGGGAAAGTGCAATTGACAAGCAATCTGTCTCTGAAGTTATAGATATGACTGGTATCAAACACTTGAAAAATCGACGTTTTGATGAGTTATCTGGTGGAGAACGACAAAAAGTCATTTTAGCAATGGCGTTAGCTCAAAATCCCAAGATGCTACTTCTTGATGAACCAACAGTCCACCTGGATATTAATCACCAGGTAGAAATACTCGAACTGATTAAAAGGCTTAATCTCGAGCAGAGACTTACAATAATTGCAACTATGCACGATTTTAATCTAGCTTCTCTTTATTTTGACCGTTTAATTCTATTAAAGGATGGAAAAGTTCTGGTTGATGGCACACCCGCGCAAGTGTTAACCAAGGATAGAATACAAAAGACATTTTCAGTCACAGTTAAGGTGGAACCGCATTCAGTAACTGGAGTTCCACAAATAGTTATTATACCCAGTGGCAGTAACGTAAAAAAGCAATAGCTGTAATATATTCTTCTCTTATAAGTTAATCATCAAAAACAAATATTTCATCTAAATTTGTCTTTAAAACCTTCGCTATGTTGCTGGCCAATTTCAGTGAAGGATTATACTTTCCTTGTTCTAAAAATATTATAGTTTCTCGTCTGACTCCTACCATTTCAGCCAGTTTTTCCTGAGTTAGATTATATTTAGCTCGGTATTCTCTAATTCTTGTTTTCATTATTATTGAATGAATTACCACATAGAGATTTTGCTCTTTTTTTATGGGGTTTTTTTAAATAACCTCTTTATATAAAAAACCAGAATACCACTAAGTCCTACGATAAATGCCAGGGGAGATATAATAACTGCTATGAAGAAAAAGACTGGTTCTTCTATTTCAAGCCAACCGCTGATCGCATTATGCAGAAAAACACTAATAATGAAAACAAATAATGATATTCCAGTTACTAATAGGAATATCTTGAGCATTTTTACCTCTCTCAGTTGATTAAGATTTTACATGTTGTAGGATATTATAAGAGAATAGATATATTTATCGCGCTCGTGTAAACAAACTATCCGGGAGATATATTTTGTCATCAGGGTTTAAAGGTTGTATTACACTAAAGAGTCGCACTACGAAAACTATGGTTATATAATTAAAATAAACTGGTTTTTGCAGGATTTGGCTGATTTTTTTTTTTAGTTATATATTTCTAACATAGTATATTCACGGTTATTTGTCAATATCCATGAACACCATATTATATAATATTTAAAAAATAACCGCTAGCTAATGGACATAATTGGAGGCACAGGGTATAATCCTAAATAACTATGAATTCTCAACCTAAACCCAGCATTCTTTTTGACCGTAAAGAAATAGAAAAAACGGTTAGGAGATTAGCGGGTGAAATTACCGATGATTATCATGCTAAGCATCCCCTCATGCTAGGTATTCTTAAAGGTTCTTTTATCTTTATGGCTGATTTAGTTAGACTTATTAACATACCAGTAGAAATAGAGTTTATCAGATTATCCAGTTATGGGCAGGGCAGGAGTACTGCAGGAGAAATTAAAATGGTACACGGGTTAAGAACTACGATTGTCAACAGGGATATAATAATAGTTGAGGATATAGTAGATACTGGGCTTACCACGTCATTCCTTATCGATTATTTGTGGAAGCGAAAAGCTCGTTCAGTAAAACTGTGCACATTAACTGATAAACCTTCACGCCGGAAGATTCCTGTTAATATTGACTATTTAGGTTTCACCGTTCCTAATAAATTTATAGTAGGCTATGGCATAGATTGGGATGAAAAATTTCGCTATCTACCCGATATTTGTTTTGTTGAGGTTAAAGGTTAAAATTGTCAAAACAAGCTCATTTAATCTCAGTGGCCAAGGGAGAACTCCCGGCAGACTTAATTCTAGCTAATGCTAAAGTAGTAAATGTTTTTACCGGTGACATAGAGCAAGGCAACGTTGCTATAACTGGTAATAATATTGCTGGAGTTGGAGATTATAACCAAGCTAAGCAAGTACTTGATTTAAAAGGTAAGTATCTTGCCCCTAGTTTCATCAATGGGCATACTCATGTGGAAAGTTCTATGCTTGATATTGGTCAATATGCCCGTGCAGTAGTTCCCCGTGGTACCTTAGCTGTAATTACCGACCTTCACGAGATAGCTAATGTTTGTGGCATAAAAGGAATGAAATATGTTCTGCGTTATGCCCGTTGTTTACCTTTAAATATTTTCTTAATGGCTCCGTCCTGTGTACCGGCTACCAACATGGAAACTTCAGGAGCTAATATTGAACCTCATATTGTGCGTCAGATTCTTAGATGGAAAAATTGTATTGGTTTAGGTGAGGTAATGAACTTCCCTGGCGTGCTCAGTGCTGACATCAACG
>JAQTVP010000064.1 GCA_028707015.1 Dehalococcoidales bacterium
AGTTACTGCTGCCGGGTGTCAAGCAGTAGCTTTTGCCATAACTTCTTTATCTTTAATTTTAGCTCAACAAGGCTGCAGTCCGTATTGATTATTACATCAGCACGGCTTGTCCGTTCGGGTGAGGGCAGTTGTGAACTGATGCGAGCCAGAGATTTTGCTTTAGATAAACCGCTTCGCTTTTTTAACCGCTTAAGGATTGTAGCTTCTGGAGCTGTGGTAACCCAAATCTCATCAGCTAGCGAAGCCCAACCGGCTTCGAATAGTAGCGGAGCCTCAATGATAACTACTTTTATCCCTTGCTGTCGGTATTTCTCAAGTTGTGTTTTTATCATGTTAAAAATGCGAGGATGCATTATCTGGTTTAGCCGTGATAGAGATTCCGAATCGTCAAAAACTATTTCGCCCAATTTTTTACGATCAACATTCTCGTCCGAAGTTAAAATCCGCCTGCCAAAAGTAGCTACTACTTCTTGCCAGCCTTCAGTGCCAGTCTGGAATACTTCATGCCCTGTTTTATCGGCATCTAAAAGAACGGCTCCCAATTCAACCAGAAACTGGGCAACGGTACTTTTTCCGCTTCCAATACCACCAGTAAGACCAATAACTTTCATTATATTCCTTTGCTTTAAGTTTATTTGCCAGTAGCCAGGTAGTCAAGAAAAGTTTATTGTCACCATTAAACTATAATTGATAATGGTTGGGTGATATAATTAATTTAAGAGGAATACAATGCCTGAAGCAATACTTTATCAAAAGCTGAAAGACTCGAAGGTTAAGTGTAATATATGCCAGTGGCGATGTAATTTAAATCCGGATAAGTTTGGTGTCTGCCACATGTATCAGAATAGAGATGGAATATTATACAATACGAATTATGCCCAGGCATCATCTGTAGCAGCTGATCCCATTGAAAAAAAGCCCTTGTTTCACTTTTTCCCCTCTAGTCTTGTTTTCTCCTTAGGTGGTTGGGGTTGTAACTTTCATTGTCTTGATTGCCAGAACTGGTCAATATCTTGTCTGGATACTAATGAACCGTGGTGTGGTTCTCAGGAAATTGAACCCAAATTAGCTATAGAATTAGCTAAGCGCAATCAATGCCAGGGCATCGCCTGGACATACAATGAGCCCAGTGTCTGGTTTGAGTACACGCTTGACTCAGCAAAACTGGCTAAAGAAAATGACCTGTATACTGTCTATGTTACTAACGGCTACCTGACTCCGGAAGCGTTGGATACTATTGGACCTTACCTTGATGCCTGGCGTGTAGACATTAAGGGTTTTT
Source organism: Dehalococcoidales bacterium (assembly GCA_028707015.1). Taxonomy (GTDB): domain Bacteria; phylum Chloroflexota; class Dehalococcoidia; order Dehalococcoidales; family JAQTVP01; genus JAQTVP01. The sequence continues at coordinate 1,283 of JAQTVP010000064.1, forward strand.
CTGATAAATGTTATCGTGATCTGGCAAAGATACCGCATTGGCAAGGAATACTTGAGGTTGCTAAGCGGGCTAAAAATAAGTGGAATATGCATGTTGAAGTTGTTACCAATATCATCCCTGCTATGAATGATGATAAACAGCAGCTTGAAGGCATTGCGACATGGATACGAGATGAGCTGGGTGAATTTACTCCCTGGCATGTTACCAGTTTTTACCCTCAACATAATATGACACACTTATCACCAACTCCTTTATCTACTTTAGAGTATGCTTGCGATATTGGGCAGCAAGCCGGTCTTAAATTTATCTATACCGGTAATGTTCCCGGGCATCAGAGTGAGAACACCACTTGTTATCGCTGTGGTAATCTTATTGTAGAAAGAATAGGCTATCAGACTAAGGTGCTTGGGCTTAAAGATTCATACTGCAAATATTGTGGAGCCGAACTTAATTTTAGGACTAGCAGCAAGGGAGGGGGCAGTAATGATTAGAAATCCGGTAGTAGCAGGACAATTTTATCCGAAGTCACCTGACCAGCTTAAGTCAATGATTGCCGAAATGGTTAATGAGGAAGCTGTTAAAGAAGAAGTAGTCGGTATAATTGTGCCTCATGCTGGTTATATCTATTCAGGATCGGTAGCGGGTGCTGTTATATCTAAAATAAAATTTAAAGATACCTTTATTATCATGGGACCTAACCATACAGGCAGGGGGAAACCTCTCAGTATTATGACCGAGGGTATATGGGAAACTCCTTTAGGTAAAATTGAAATTGACTCAGAATTAGCTAAGCAGATATTAACCGTATCTGATCATCTGGAAGAGGACCATATTGCCCACCTGTATGAACACTCAATTGAAGTTCAGCTTCCCTTTTTGCAATATTTCAAAAAAGATATTAAGATTGTGCCCATTATTTTCGGTATTTCTTCTGGAAATAGCTACAAGGAAATTGGACGGGAGCTGGCTAGGGCTATTAAAGATTTGAATAGAGAAGTGGTAATCATAGCTTCAAGTGATATGACTCACTATGAACCACAGGAATCTGCTCAGAGTAAAGATGACCTGGCTATAGAAGCTATATTAGATTTAAATGAAGATGAGCTGTTAAGGCGAGTCAGTGAATTAAATATATCAATGTGTGGTTTTGCCCCAACAGTCAGCCTTATTGCAGCAGCTAAAGAATTAGGAGCAACGGAAGCAGAATTGATTAAATACCAAAACAGTGGTGATACTACAGGTGATTACAAGAGCGTAGTTGGCTATGCTGGTATAATAATCAAGGGTATTATGATGTCCTCACTGGTAAAATTAGCCAAAGAAACAGTAGAGACTTATGTTACGGAGGCTAAAATTATGCAACCGGGGAAACTTACTTCTGAGATGAGGCAGCGCGCTGGTGTTTTTGTTTCTATTCACAAATTTGGTCAGCTGCGTGGCTGTATTGGCACTTTTCAGCCTACGGAAGCTAATATAGCTGAGGAAATTATTGCTAATGCTGTTAGCTCGGCGACTAGAGATCCCCGATTTTTACCCGTTATTCCTGATGAGCTTAAAGACCTTAGTTACAGCGTGGATGTTCTTACTAGCCCTGAACCTATAGAAAGTAAAAACCAGTTAGATCCCAAGAAATATGGAGTTATCGTGGAGTCCGGATACAGGAAAGGCTTGCTATTGCCAGACTTAGAAGGTGTAGAATCTGTGGATTACCAGATTGATATTTGTCGTCAAAAAGCAGGCATAGATCCTGACGCATCAATTAAACTCTATCGTTTTGAAGTGAAAAGATATAAATAATTTTTTGGTGATTGCAGAATTTAGCTGATGAATGAAGCTGAAATACAAGGGGGGAAAATGGTTTAATGGATCAAGAAGATAATTGTCTTATTTGTGAGGCTGATTTAAAGTACGAAGATGAGTGTAGCCGGATGATATGTTCTTTATGCGGGGAAGAATATGAGTCTAAGATAACATGTGTAGATGGACATTATATCTGTAATAAATGTTATTTTTTATCAGCGAATGATTTAATAAAACGGATTTGTGTTGAAAGTGAATTGGAAAATCCACTAGAAATGGCGATAAATATCATGAAAAATCAAAGGATTGCCATGCATGGCCCACAGCACCATTTTATGGTTCCGGCCGTTCTTCTTTCCTCATATTATAATTTGAAAAACGACTTAGCCATGAAAGAAGAAAAAATAAAAGTAGCTCAAGAGAGAGCTGTTAACGTTTTGGGTGGGTTTTGTGGTTTTTACGGGGATTGTGGCGCTGCGGTTGGCACCGGTATTTTTATAAGTTTAGTTACAGATGCCAGCCCATTGTCCAGTTACGAATGGAAATTAAGTAATTTAATGACCGCCAGGAGCCTATTTTCACTAGCACATATAGGTGGTCCGAGATGCTGTAAAAGAACAACAATTATGTCTATCCAATCAGCCTCTTTGTTTGCAGTTGAATACCTTGGAATAAAGTTCCCTGGCAGTAATAATATTAAATGTGATTTTAGCTCGCTGAATAATGAATGTTTATTCCGTGTTTGCCCATTTTATAGTGAAAATAATTAATGAAATTATTGACTTAATTCAAATCCTAAAGAAGGTGTATTGTGGATATGTTTGAACATAATTTGGAGGAACGGATGAAAGAAGAAGCACCGCTGGCGGCTCGGATGAGGCCGGCAAGCTTTAATGATTTTGTTGGGCAGGTGCATTTGATTGGGGAGGGGCGTGTATTAAGGAGAGCTATTGAGGTGGTGCAGCTACCGTCAATCATACTCTGGGGTCCGCCCGGTAGCGGTAAAACTACTCTAGCCTATATTATTGCTAATACTACCGACTCGCGTTTCAGCCCTATAAGTGCTGTCAGTGCTGGTGTGGCTGATTTACGTCGATTAGTAGAAGAGGCTAAAGAACACCGTAAACTGTACCAACAGAAGACTATTTTATTCATAGATGAAATTCATCGTTTTAATAAGGCTCAACAGGACGCAATTTTACCTTTCGTTGAAGACGGTACGGTTACCCTTATTGGCGCTACTACGGAAAATCCTTCTTTTGAAGTTGTTTCTCCACTGCTTTCCCGTTGCCGTGTTTTAACTCTGAAACCGCTCACTGATGATGAGATTCGTGTCATCATTATCAGAGCGCTGAGGGATTCGCTAAACGGTCTTGGCTTACTGAGTGTGGTGCTTGATAATGATGCTATGGCGCATTTAATTACTATGTCCAATCATGATGCTCGAACTGCTCTCAATGCATTAGAAACAGCAGCTCAGGGAACATCACCTGACGCTGATGGAAAAAGGCATATTTCATTGCCCACTATTGAAGATGCTATTCAACATCGTGCTTTACGTTATGATAAAGCCGGAGAGCAACACTATGACCTCATCTCAGCTTTGCATAAATCACTACGAGGTTCGGACCCGGATGCTTCTCTTTATTGGTTGGCAAGGATGGTGGAGGCGGGAGAGGATCCATTATATATTGCCCGCCGTTTGGTGCGTTTTGCCTCAGAAGATGTTGGTATGGCGGATCCTCAGGCACTAGTAGTAGCTATGGCAGCTCAACAGGCAGTTCATTTTGTTGGTATGCCAGAAGGTAACCTGGCTCTCGCGGAAGCAGCGGTATATCTGGCAACAGCGCCGAAAAGTAATTCCTTATATCAGGCGTACTCTCAGGTACAGCAGGAAATTAAGCAAGGCTCTAATGATGCGGTCCCTCTGCACTTGCGTAATCCGGTTACCCCTTTGATGAAAAGCATGGGTTATGGCAAAGGATACAAATATGCTCACGATTACCCCGGGCATATTGTTGAGCAGCAAAATCTTCCGGATTCTCTGCAGGGTAAACATTATTACACTCCGAGCGACCAAGGATATGAAAAACAGGTGATAGCTCGACTTAAGAACTGGTGGCGAGAAAAGGGAGAAAAAAGGGAAGATTGAAGCAATTACCGATAACGTTTCCTTGCGGGGATATTAGATTAGAAGGGGTCTGGCACTTTCCTGAAGAAATCGATACTTTTCCGGTGGTAATAGTCTGTCATCCTCACTCATTGTATGGTGGCAGTATGTCAAATGATGTGGTTATTACTATTTGTCAGGAGCTAGCTAAGCAATCAATAGTCGCCTTCAGATTTAATTTTCGTGGAGTAGGCAAGAGTGAGGGTGCTTTTGGAGGTGGCATTACTGAACAAGAAGATGTTAATGCTGCTCTGGCTGTAGTACCATTGACAACGTGTATTAATCCTGAGAAGATTGGCTTATCGGGCTATTCTTTCGGAGTAAAAGTAGTATTACCTGTTGCCCTCAGTAATGCAAAGGTTAATCTGTTAGCATTAGTGTCCCCACCTTTAACAGATGTTGAATGGGGACAGTTAAACGAATACTCTAAATCGAAATATTTCATTATTGGCGGAAATGATCATCTTATAGCAAAAAATATTTTTACCCACCACATTAATAATGTTCGCGAACCGGTACAGTATGAAGTTGTAACTGAGGCTGACCACTTTTGGTGGGGATATGAAGAAGAAGTTGCTCGGAAGGTAACCAGATTTTTTAGTATTGGATTCGACTAAAATTGAGGCTAGACTAATCTTCTCCTCTTTAGATATATTATACTTTATGACATTAAAAACTAAATGAATCTGATTTGTTGACAGTTAATATTTTAGTGTGGTAGACTTCATGGTTGGCGTTTAGAGTTCAGTTATAGTGGGTTGAAGTTTTTTCTTCATTTGGCTACTATAACTAGATAAATGGATGAGCCTGAGCTCATCCATTAGAATTGTGTGGAGTAAAAGGAGGAGAGAATTGCCTACTGTTAATCAGCTTGTCCGTAATGGGCGAAAAAAAGTTAATAAAAAAGGTAACACACCTGCACTAGGTTTTACCTATAATGCTTTAAAGAATAGGCTGGTAAAGGGGAAAGGGTCTCCGCAGAAACGTGGAGTTTGCGTACAGGTGAAGACTACTACTCCCAAAAAACCTAATTCAGCATTACGGAAAATAGCCAGAGTAAGGTTAACAAACCAGATGGAAGTAACTGCTTATATTCCGGGTGAAGGGCATGAATTACAGGAACACTCGGTAGTTCTCATCCGTGGGGGGCGAGTGAAGGATTTGCCTGGCGTTCGATATCATATTGTCCGGGGGGCGCTGGATACTACCGGAGTAGAAGGTCGTAAACAGGGTCGTAGTAAGTATGGAGCAAAAAAAGCCAGAACTACGGCTGGACGTGAGTAAATTAGGGGGATAAAATGCCAAGACGAGCGGCAGCTGTAAGAAAAATAATTAATCCCGATGCTAAGTATAATAACGTAACCGTGTCCATTTTGATTAATAGAATTATGAAATGCGGTAAAAAAAGTACTGCGGAGAGGGTTGTATATGGTGCTTTAGATCTTGCAGAGAAGCAAGAATCAAAAGCAGCGGTTACTGTTTTAGAGCAGGCAATAAAAAATGTTACCCCCTTGTTGGAAGTTAAATCACGGCGTATTGGGGGTGCTAGCTATCAGGTGCCGTTAGAGGTAAGAACAACCCGTGGCATGTCCCTGGCGATGCGTTGGCTGACGAATGCAGCTAGAGCCAGGTCGGGGCAATCTATGATGGAAAAATTAGCGGCTGAGATTAGTGCTGCTGCTAATAATCAAGGGGCAGCTATAAAAAGACGTGAGGATACTCATAGAATGGCTGAGGCTAATAGAGCCTTTGCTCATTTTAAGTGGTAAGGGGTTTAAAAATTACTAGTACGAATATTATTGGAAAAAGCCCAGAATTAATAAAGGCTCAAACGAAGGATAAGGTTATGCCTAGGAATTACCCGTTGGGTAAAATAAGGAATATTGGTATTATCGCTCATATTGATGCTGGTAAAACCACTATTACTGAACGAATACTTTTCTACACTGGCCGTACTTATAAGATTGGTGAAGTGCATGAAGGTACCGCAGTGATGGATTGGATGGAACAGGAAAGAGAGCGGGCTATCACAATAACAGCTGCGGCTACTACTTGTTATTGGCATGAGCATCGTATCAATATTATTGATACACCAGGGCACGTGGATTTTACTGCCGAGGTGGAGCGGTGCCTCAGGGTGCTGGATGGGGGTGTCGTAGTTTTTGATGCAGTGGCTGGGGTTGAGGCTCAATCGGAAACAGTATGGCGGCAGGCTAATAAATATAGTGTTCCCAGAATTTGTATTATAAATAAAATGGATCGAACCGGTGCTAATCTGAAACGTACCATTGCTATGATGGAAGATAGATTGCATGCTAATACTTTACTAATTCAATTACCCATAAGTACAAAAGATTCATTTGATGGTATTATTGACTTAATTGAGAATAAGGCGTGGTACTATGATGGTAACCCGGATTCTGAACCAAAGGAAGGAGCTGTTCCTGAATCAGAACGGGATTTGTGTATAAAAGCGCGTGAAACGTTGATTGAAAAATTAGCTGAAGCAGATGACCAGATTATGGAAAACTATGTTAGTGGTAATAATATTAGTGCCATTGATTTAAAGTTGGCCTTAAGACGAGTCACTCTGGCTAATAAAGGGGTGCCGATTCTTTGTGGTACTGCACTGAAAAATAAATGTATCCAGCCGCTACTTGATGCTATCATTGATTACCTTCCTTCTCCATTAGATATGCCGCCGGTCAAAGCTGTTACAGTTAAGGGGGGAACTGATGTTGTTAGATTGGCTAGTGATGATGAGCCCTTTACTGCATTGGCCTTTAAAGTAGTTTCAGATCCCTTTATGGGTCGGCTGGTCTATTTCAGGGTGTATTCGGGGAAAGTGGTGGCAAGAACTGAAATATTTAACTCAACTCGAAGTAAAAGAGAGCGTATTGGGCGATTGTTGTTAATGCATGCCAGTCATCGTGAGGAAATAGATGAAGCTGACACAGGAGCAATAGTAGCTACAATAGGTCTTAAAGATACTTTTACTGGTGATACTTTGTGTGACCGCTCGCATCCGATATTGCTTGATACTATCCGTTTCCCGGAACCGGTAATATCAGTTGCTATTGAACCTAAAACCAGAGCTGACCAGGAAAAGATGGAGGAAGCTTTACAGAGATTAACTGTGGAGGATCCTACCTTTAAAGTAAATTACAATGAGGAAACGGGGCAGACTATTATTTCGGGTATGGGAGAGCTTCACCTGGAAGTCATAACCAGTAGATTACTTAGTGAATTTATGGTCGGGGCGAAAGTGGGTAAACCGCGAGTTGCCTATAAGCAGACTATTACGATACCAGTGAAAGCTGAGGGAAAATTTGTTCGGCAATCGGGTGGACATGGGCAATATGGTCATGTCCGGTTGGAATGAGAGCCGTCAGAGCCGGGTAGTGG
>JAQTVP010000065.1 GCA_028707015.1 Dehalococcoidales bacterium
AAAGAAGTTAACTGATGTCAGAAGAAGTGATTTTCGTGTGTTCATGAAACAGCAGCGAAAAATACATTCTGATATTATATTATGTTTGGATACCAGTGGTTCTATGGGATTCCAGCATAAATTAATCTATACCAGACTGGCTGCTTCCGGGTTAATTAAGGCTGCAATTAAAAATGAGGATAGGGTAGGAATAGTTGCATTCGATAATTACAGCAAGATAACTGTACCACTGAGCGAAGAGAATAATGATGCTATCTCAGATTGTATCAGTAAGCTGTATGCTCGCGGTAATACTAACATCGGAGATGGCATTAAAACTGCCAGCGAGTTGTTACTGGAAGACGGTAAACAAAATGAGAAACATATTATTCTTATCACTGATGGTCAGCCAACAGCTATCTCACAGGGAACCTTTGAACAATTAAAAAAGATGGAAGAAAAAGACTTAACCGAAGAATCAACAATAATGGAAACAAGAAAAGCAGTCGCTAAAGGGATAAAGGTTTCTGTGATTCATGTTGCTGATAAGAATGATGCCAGCAGTGAATTTGTTAAGAATGTTGCTCGGGCTGGTAAAGGGAATATCCACCGTATCGGGAATGTCAAGGATCTTTAAGCTCTGGCGTACTGGTAGCAGAGTAATCCTTTATAATTAATATTAGGAGGCTGAAAAATCGTGGAATTACGGGAAGAACTGCGCCGCTCAATACTGGGAAGCTTAAAAAGAAAGCATGATCCGGTAGATGGTTTCTATGCTACCGAAGATGTTAAAGAAGCTATTTTAGCGGTTATAATATCTGGTCGGCATTTGTTGCTGGAAGGCCCCCCAGGGACGGGTAAAACAACTCTGGCAAAAATTCTGGCTAAGCACCTTCATTCAATGAAAGCGGTAGAGGGATGCCGCTATAATTGCGACCCGCGCTCTCCTCACTGCCCGGATTGTCTAAGTAAAAAATCCGAACTTGGCGTGGTAACAATTCCTGGAAAGGAACGTTTCATTCGGGTGCAGGGTTCACCTGAACTTATGCCAGAAGACTTGCTGGGTGATATTGATCCGGTAATAGCAATGCAATATGGTATTCATAACCCGCAGGCTTTTACGCCTGGCCAAATCCAGCGGGCACATCGGAAAATCCTTTTTATCGATGAGTTGAACAGGATTCCGGAAAGAACACAGAATACACTTATTCAGGTGCTGGAAGAAAGAACGACTACTATTGCCGGGTTTGACATAACTATTCCAGTTGATACTATTGTTATTGCTACCCAAAATCCCGAAGAATATGCTGGAGTAGATCGCATATCAGAAACGTTAGGTGACCGTTTTGAACGTGTTGAAATTGGTTACCCGGATGTTGAGCAGGAAATATCTATTTTAAGGCGTTATGCCAGAAAGCATAGGGGAGTAAAATTTGATGATAATTTACTCTCGGAAGTAGTTAATATTTCTCAGTCCACACGGGTTTCAGCGGATATCTCTAGACCAGCCAGCGTTCGGGCTAGTATCGCTACTTTTGAACAATCACAATCGATAGCTCAGCTGAATAGTAGAGATACGGTTTCGCATAAAGATATTGAGAAAGCTGCCATGATTTCTTTGCAGGGCAGAGCGGAAGTTTCTCCAAGCAGTCAATATTATGATAACCCTAGTGCCTTATTTAAGCAGATAGTCCAAAATAGTATGACGGATGAGTGAAACCTATTTTTAATGCAGTCATAATGCTGTAAAGAGATAAGAATATTGAATAGTGAGTAATGTTAATGAAGTAGATATAAAATCTATAAATAAGCGATAGAATATGTAAAAGAAATGCTTTATTTACTGTATATTTTATGTTTGTTTTCTTTATGAAAAGCGGTATAATTAATAGTTAATAATGAATATAATTTATAGTGAGAGGTAATAAACATATGAAAGATAAAGTAGCAGCAATTTTAGCTCAAGTAAGACCTGCTTTAGAGGCAGATGGTGGGGATGTTGAACTGGTAAGTGTAGACGAAGGAGTTGTCAGCCTTAGGTTAAAAGGTGCTTGCGCTGGCTGTCCAATGGCAACGATGACCTTGAAGCAAGGTATTGAACGAGTGCTCAAAGAACAATTACCTGAAGTTAAGGAAGTTGTCTCTGTTTAGGCAGAGTAAACATATTAAGCAGATAGCTTGCGAATAGAGTGTTTGGGTTGGCGACAAAGGTTGGCTTGGGTATAATAAGTTCTTAAAATAACGGGTTAACGAATCAATAGATAAGAGGGTTTTTCACAATTTGGCTCTTTTCTTCTTGGCGCTGGTCAATATTTCGTACAATTAATATTGTTAGAATTGCAATAACAATAAGAGTCCACCAGATTGCTGTTAATATCTTGTTTGGTGTCTCTGCTTGCTAGGATAAGTGTAGTAATATATTTCTAATGAACCCTGATACTCAAAATAGAAACCACCAGGAGCCTATGATGGATGAAGCGGATGATTTTTTCCAGGCAATACTATCAGTGATATCAGTGGTGGGGTCACTGGCTTTCCATATCTCTGTAGTCACTTGATAAGGTTTCTACAGACTTAGAGCAAGAATGAAAAACCATCCTACCGCCCATCCGGGAGAGTATTTCAAATCATTGTTATCTTATTATGTATACTCCTTCTTAATAGTTCTGCCAACGTTTTTTCCTAACCTTATATATACTTCAAGTAAAGCTGTCATACCAAACTTGGATTGACTACCAAAGCAAACCCTTCATGTTTTCTCTATTTCACGCCCTCATTTGAAGGGGAATTACGGAAAAGACGGGGATTCCAAAATATCTTGAATTTATTATTGATCTTAATAATAATTTATTTGTTATTAGTCCTCCAATAATAAATCTTTACAGAGGCATGGTAGAAAACCTTAGTTAATGAATAAACAAACAAGAATAGCTAAGAAAGAGTAGAATTCTTAAGAGATATATTTTTAAGAAATAACATAGACGGGAAATGCTAGGGAAATAATGGTGACATTTAACTGTAAATTGTATATAATAAGTAAACTTTATATTATAGTCACCGTGATAATAGTTAGGCTAAGGGGTATCTGAATATATTTGAACTAACAAAAGTGATAGTTTAAATATGAAGGGGAACCTGGTACCTACCTCGGGATTATCGATAAGGACTTGAAGGCATTATATATGTGTGTTTGGTATAACCTTTATTTTGCAGGTAGGAACTAATAAAAACCAGAATAAACTATCAAATGAAAGGAGGCAAAATAGATCAGGTGAGTAATAATGGGTTTGAACCCAAGATAGTAGGATTTCTTTGTAACTGGTGTTCTTATGCTGGTGCAGACCTTGCTGGTACAGCCCGTCTTAAGTATCCGGCTAATTTAAGAGTAATAAGAGTAATGTGTTCGGGGAGAGTAAGTCCAGAATTTGTAGTTAAAGCCCTGCGTGCCGGCGCGGATGGAGTGATGGTTCTTGGTTGCCATATTGGGGATTGCCATTACCAGGCAGGTAATCACCGGGCGGCAAAAAGGATAGCTATTCTTAGAAGGTTATTGAATTATATGGGAATCGATCCGAGAAGAGTGAGACTGGAATGGGTTTCAGCTTCAGAAGCGCAGAGATTCACCAAAATCGTTAAAGAATTCACCGATGATATGAAAGCATTAGGGCCTAACCCGATGAAGAAGGTGAAGGTATGATAGGTAAAGTAAGAGAATTAGCAAAAGAATGGTTGACAACCAAAAAAGTTGATGCAATATTTGGTTTAAGGAAGCAGAATAATGATGTTGCGCCGTATCTTTTTACTGATGTGAAAGAGTTAAAAGATCTGGTACTGTCTATTGATAACCGTATTTGTTTCACCGTACGACCCTCCAAACAAAATATTGTGCACCTCATACAGAAAAATTCACCCGATATGAAAATTGGTATTATCGCAAGAGGTTGTGATGAGCGTGCATTAATTGAACTGGCTAAAAGATTCCAGATAGATCTTGAAAAAATAGAAATCTTAGGTGTCGCCTGCACTAATAAGGATGCAGAAGAATGCCTCTGTCCGATACCGTATCCAAAAACTATTATTATTGGAGAAAAAGCTGAAGGCGTTTCACTTGACAAGATCAAGAATGTGGAATCTTTATTGGGTAAAACTCTGGAAGAAAAAGCGGCATTCTGGAAAGAACAATTAAGTAAATGTATTAAATGTTACGGCTGTCGGAATGTCTGCCCAATGTGTATTTGTAAAGAATGTAAACTGGAAGAGGATTTATGGGTAAAATCGGGCGAACTACCCCCAGATTTTCCTATGTATCACTTTATCAGATTTTATCATATGGCTGACAGATGTATCGAATGCGGTCAGTGCGAAAAGGCATGTCCCGCTGGCATTCCCTTATTGACTATCTCAAAGCTGGTTCGCAAGGACGTTAAGGAGCTTTTTGATTATGAAGCGGGGAAAGATGTAGAGCAAGAATCGCCATTAGTAACTACACTTGATGAAACACCTTTAAAAGAGGAGGCAAAAGATGTTGCAGTATAAGAACGTTCTTACGACTTGCCCCTACTGTGGTGCCGGATGTAATTATTATCTCCAGGTATTCGATAACCAGATTGTGGGTGTGCTTCCTTCTAAAACACACCCGGTTAGCCAAGGGAAACTTTGTATTAAAGGCTGGAATGCTGGTGACTTTGTTAACCATGCGGACCGGCTTACTAAACCGCTAATGAAGAAAGATGGGAAATTTGTAGAAATATCTTGGGATGAGGCACTTAAAACGGTTGCCGGTAAGCTTACGGAGTATAAAGAAAAATTTGGGCCAGACTCTCTGGCAACATTATCCTCAGCGAAATGTACTAATGAAGAGAACTTTCTGATGATGAAATTTGCGCGTGCTGTGCTGGGTACTAATAATGTTGATCATTGTGCGCGTTTATGCCATGCCTCTACAGTAGTCGGTCTGGTACAAAGCTTTGGTAGCGGAGCAATGACTAATTCGATAGTAGAACTTGAGGACGCCGATTGTATATTCATCATTGGTTCCAATACCTTAGAACAGCATCCGTTAGTAGGCAGATATATACAGCGGGCAAAAGAAAAAGGGGCAAAAATTATTGTTGCAGACCCGCGGATAATTACCTTGGTTCAGATTGCTGACTATCACCTCAGGCATCGTCCTGGTACAGATGTTGCTCTCTTTAACGGGATGATGAATGTAATTATAAGTGAAGGTCTAGAAGATAAGCAGTTTATCAAAGAGAGGACTGAGGGAATTGAAGATCTTACCGAAACAGTTAAAAAATATACGCCGGAATATGTTGCAAAAATAACCGGAGTACCTGCTGAGTTGATTGTTGAGGCGGCTCGTACATACGCTAAAGCAGAGCGAGCAGCAATTGTATATTCCATGGGTATCACTCAGCACACGACTGGCGTGGATAATGTAAAGTCTTCTGGTAACCTGGCTATGCTCACTGGTAACGTAGGAAAAGCAAGCACTGGGGTTAATCCATTAAGAGGACAAAATAATGTCCAGGGTGCCTGTGATATGGGTGCTTTGCCTAATGTTTACTCAGGATATCAGAATGTAACTGATGAGAAGGCGCGGGCAAAATTTGAAGAAGCCTGGAAAACTAAACTGCCGGATAAGGTAGGCCTGACAATCATTGAAATGATGGATAATGCCGTTAAAGGTAATTTAAAGGCCATGTACATTATGGGTGAGAACCCGATGGTATCAGATCCGGACATAAATCACGTTAAAGAAGCTCTGGAAAATCTTGAGTTCCTGGTAGTACAGGATATATTCCTGACAGAAACCGCTCAGTTGGCTGATATCGTGCTTCCGGCTACAACTTATGCTGAAAAAGATGGTACTTTTACTTCTACTGAGCGTTTAGTGCAGTTAATCAGGACAGCTATTGAACCAATTGGCGAGAGCCGACCTGACTGGAAGATAATCAGCGATTTGGCAAAGCTAATGGGTTCTATTGATTTCAAATATAATTCACCTTCCGAAATCATGGATGAGATAGCAGCATTAACACCAAGTTATCATGGTATATCTAACGCCCGTTTGGAAGAAGGTGGTTTGGCATGGCCTTGCCCAACGAGTGAGCATCCTGGTACACCTTTTTTGCATAAAGAAAAATTCACTCGGCCTAATGGCAAGGGCCAATTATTCGGTATTGAATTTAAGGAAGCAGCTGAATTGCCGGATAAAGAATATCCATTCCTGCTAACTACCGGTAGGGTTACCTTTCATTTCCATACTGGTACCATGACCCGGCGTACAGCACTTCTGGATAGAGAGGTTCCCACTGGTTTCGTGGAGATTAATCCCGCAGATGCAGAAAAGTTGGGTATTAGAGATGAAGAACTTGTATCGGTACAAAGCCGTCGTGGTAAGATAGAGATAAAAGCTATGGTAACCGACAGAATACCGGAAAATATAGTTTTCATACCGTTCCATTTTGCGGAATGTGCGGCAAATCTTTTAACGAACTCAGCATATGATCCGGTCGCTAAAATTCCAGAATTTAAAGTATGTGCCGTAAAAGTGGAAAAAATTAAGTAATATATTCAGGTAAATTTTTTATAAAAGAGAGATTATTTAGCAGCTAGTAAAAATTTAAATTTAGTTCATAATCATTATCTTTAAAGCTGCTCTTTAAAATATGTTTAATCTCTCATACGAGTAACGATAACTCAAAATAGAGTGGTATATATAAGATGAAATAGAACATTGAAGCATGTTCTTGTTACGCCAGTTTAGAACACTAAAATTCTGAACTGGCGTAGTATTTAGTTATGGTTTGAAAAATAATGGACTTTTGTGTGATAGTGAATTTTAAGGATATAATCGTTTTCAGATAGCTCTAGCTGATAGATATTTGTTACAGTATCTTTTAGCTGTTGCTGCAATACTACTAGGTAAGATAATCTGAGTGATAACTAGTGATATAATCGATAAGCACGTATGAATTTATTTTTTATAATAATCATTATTGTCCTTGTTTTAGAGTTTGCACTTAATTTGGTTGCAAATCTCTTGAACTTAAAAGCGCTAAGGATTGAGTTGCCATCAGCCCTAGAAGGGATTTATAAGCCAGAGGATTATCGTAATTCTCAGGAATATACCCGGGCAAGCACACGTTTTTATTTAGTGGTGAATACTTTCAGTTTGTTTTTGCTGCTATTATTCTGGTTTACTGGTGGCTTCAACTATCTTGACCAAATTGTTAGAGTTTGGGGCTTCCCTTTTATCGTGAATGGCGTGTTGTATATAGGTATCTTGATGGTCGGATACAGCTTGCTTATGTTCCCCTTCAGTATTTATGCAACTTTCGTAATCGAAGAACGTTTTGGCTTTAACAAAACTACTGCCAAGCTGTTTTTTCTGGATCGAATTAAAGGCATGGTTCTAACTGTGTTGTTGGGAGGACCGTTATTAGCCGGTATCCTGCTATTTTTTGAATATACTGGTCCTTATGCCTGGCTTTACTGCTGGCTGATTGTAATTATATTTTCTCTTATAATGCAATTTGTTGCTCCCGTTTGGATTATGCCCTTGTTCAATAAGTTTACACCGATGGAGTCTGGTGAATTAAAGGAGGCTATTCTTAGTTATGCTCGCTCGGTAGATTTTCCAGTAAGAAATATTTTCGTGATGGATGGCTCTAAACGTTCTAGCAGATCAAATGCTTTCTTTACTGGAATTGGCCGTAACAAGCGGATTGCTTTATTTGATACCCTGATCGAGAAACACACGGTACCTGAGCTGGTGGCTGTGCTGGCTCATGAAATCGGGCATTATAAGAAGAAACATATCTTACAGGGGATGATAATTAGTATCCTGCACACAGGTTTGCTTTTTTTCCTGCTATCGGTGTTTTTGGATAACTCAGGCTTGTATAAGGCTTTCTATATGGAGCAGCAATCTATTTATTCAGGGTTATTATTTTTCAGTTTGCTCTATGCGCCGATAGAGCTATTACTATCTTTGGTAATGCAAGTAATTTCGAGAAAACATGAGTACCAAGCAGATAAATTTGCTGCTGATACTATTGGTGAACCTTGGAGTTTAGTTGATGCACTGAAAAAACTATCTGCCACTAATCTGTCTAATTTAACTCCCCATCCCTTCTATGTTTTTCTGAATTATACTCATCCACCACTGCTTCAGCGTATCAGTATTCTCCAGAGTTACCAGGCGTAGATTGATAGTTGAATAAGGCTGTTATTGAGAATATTCCGATTAGCATTTATGCCTTAAACTGACTAATTTTAGAGTATTGTAAAGTATCGTGAGATTGACAATGCAACTGATAATCGGCTAGTATTTACCAAACTTTTCTTTGGGAATCCCGAGTTAATTCGCGGAGAATAACTGGTGATTAAAAAGCGTTTAGTTTTATGAGGAAGGTGCAAGATTGGATACAATGTTGTGGGGAATTCCATTATGGATTTGGCTGGTATTCTTTTTTTCGAGAATATTCTGGATAGCAGCCGGGGCAATCATCTGGGTGTATATTTACCCCAGATTCTTGTGGAATAGGAAAATTGAAGAGAAATATTTTGGTAGTGTAGGTGTAGTGATAAGTGGAGAGTTAAGTGGAAAGAAAAATATA